>PKTG01000077.1 GCA_002869225.1 Candidatus Muiribacterium halophilum
GTTTCCGAAGTAATCTGAAAGTGCTTCGTTCATTCCACCAGCTTCACCTGAAGTTCCAAGACCAGCGATATCATAAGATACAGCATGTGTATATTCATGGAAAGTTACTGAAGCTTCTCTAGCAAGGTTATTAAATCTAGAACCATCTCCGAAACAGAAATACTGTCCCCAAGGTGAGAAGAAAGCGTTATCATAATCAGTTCCATAATGAACTGTTGCTTTCATAGATTTATAAAGACAATCATACCCATAAGTATCTTTATAGAAATCGTGTATTCTATCAATCGCATAATAGATTCCAACTTCATCAAAATGAGTGCTATCTTCATCATAAACAAATGAATCATCTTCTGCATATGCATTGTCAGTATCTTCGTTCTGAACATTTACATAATAACCATATAGAGTATGTTCGTTTTTGATGTTAATGATATTTACCATTGAAGCATTGCATTTAAGTGGATTTGTTTCGTATACTTTACCTTCAGCAAAAGCAAGCATGTTATCACAATAAACAACATCAGCAGTATCTGCATCAACTACTACTATGAAATCACCGATTGGTGAAGTGCTTTTGATCTGTACAAGATAAGAGTTAAGAAGACCATCTTTAGTATCAAACATAACTCTTTCTGAATGCATTATTTTAGTTCTCATATCTGAACTGATATAGTCTGAAGCGACTTTTTCAGCAGTAAGTTCATCTATTGAAACTCCGTTTTTAACTTCATTATTAAAAACAAATGCTCCTGCCATCATAAACTTATCATTAGCTTTTGAATAAGTTAGTGTAGCTGGGAAAACTTTAACCATTCCTGCTCTATACTGGTATACAGAATGTTTGTCGTTAAGTTTTACAAGCTCAAGTGAAAGACCTTCAGGTAATCTTGACTGAAGAAGTTCAACAACATCTACCTTGGAATCTACTGTTCCTATAACAGATGAAGGAACACCCTGCTGTTCGTTCCAGCTGATCTTAAATTTAGGATCTACCTGCTGCATAACACCTACAATAGCTTTGTAAGCATCAACTGAATAAACGTCATTTTTCTGAGCGTTCATCAATAGCTTATAACCTGGATCCTGTGTGAATGAATAACTGCTTACCACGAATAGTGATAAGATTAGAACTAGAATTGAGACCTTTTTCATACTCGTTACTCCTTGTTTTTTTTGTTTTTTATAATTATTTTTTTTAAAACTTTTCTACTTAATATACTAAAATATATATAGATATTACAAATTATACGTGACAATTATAAGGGGTTTTCGGCAAAAGTTCAATAAAATTTTTAATTTTTTTAAATAAAATCAGGAATTAGGATTTAGGAGTTAGGAGTTAGGGATGAAACTGGATTTTGGGAGGATCTTAAATTTCCCAGACACCAAATTCCAAACCCCAAACACCACGGTTTATTATTTATTCTTCTATTTCCTTTTTAAGAAAATCGATCAGATTTTGAAATTTAGATTGCTGCTTGGGACTGGAAGCTATTATTGCTTCATGTGCCATTAACATATCTTTGAGTTGTTCTTTTTTAGGATGATCTTTATGTTTCACATCACTAAGATTATGTAATTTTTTAAAGTTCTCTGATGTTTCCATAATAAAGAATGTATGAAGTCCCATATTTTTAAATATTGTCTTAATTTCTTCCTGAGTATTTAAAAGAACCATGTTTCCTCTATGATTTATCGCAGTCTTATTCATAAATAAAAGCATTCCAATAAATGTAGAATCCATATAAGAACACTGAGATAACTCTATAAGGAAATGATTTCTTCCTTTAGATATAGACTTCTCAAATATTTCTTTTAGATCTTCTGCTCTATCAGCGCCTGCATGACCTATAAATTTAATGATGACTACATTGTTCAGTGTTGCTATCTTAATATTTAAACTATTCATACTGTTTTTTCGTACAATCCTTTATTTTTTTTTAATATACCAACTATTCTTTTTAAAACCTTCTTATTAACAAATGGATGTGTAGGTATATATATCAACTTTTCTTGAAGAGGATGAGGCAAATAAAATTTGATATAATCCATCCTAACATCTATAAAATCTTTCATCAATTTTTGAGCTATCTTATATTTGGATTCTTCATCCCTTAATTTAATAACAGCCATTAGAAATGTCTTTGAAGGTAATAAAGTCCCTTTAAGTTCTTCTTTATATATTTTCGCTAATTTTTTTCTCTTTTTCCACCATTTTTTTGATCTGGAGAGATTTAATTCCAATAATCTATGCATTATTTGAGGCATAACATACAATGTCTTAGAAAATCCATCATCATCCTCTTTCATCTTCTTTTCTAAATATTTTCTATTTATCATGCTCATAACATAAAATACCGGGAATACAAACAGATGATAAAAAGGAAAAGATGAGAAGATTATCTCAGGTAAAAAGCCTTTAAAATATCGTACAATAATTTCTTTATCAGGAGTCTTTTTAATATTTTCAAGGTGAGACATTAGAGCATCACATTTTACTTTATCAAAAGCAATCATACCACCACCACAAGCAACTATATCCTTTCCTGTTCCAAATGAATAAAAAGTAATATCCCCGTAGGTGATAAGATTAGCAAATGCATGCGCGCAATCCTCAAGTAATGTAGTCTTATATGTTTCACATAAGTCTTTGATCTTTTGCGAGTTTTTATCAGTATTTCCAAAATGCTGAGAAAGTACTACTGCAAGGGGATTTAGATTTTTGCAAAGTCTTTCTACAGAGGATACATCAGCCTCAAGAGAGTTATCCACTCTATAAAAATATACCTTTAGCCCTGCTTCTTTAGCTGCGTTTACAAGAGCCGGGAAAGAATATTCAGGAAAAAGGATGATCTCGTTCTTATCTTTGTTATTTTGTTTTAGATATTTTACTACATGATAAAAAAGCACTCTTAATGAAAGACCATAAAAAGTATCTTTTTTGAGCTTCTCATTTACAAAAGTTTTAAAAGAGTCATCACTAGTAGGGATCTTATCAAAGAAAATATAATCGAATATTGTCTTATATTCTTTAAATGTATAATGGACACTATGACGAGGTACAATAAAATCTAGCATAAAGGTATTATATAGAGTATATAGGAAAATTCAAAATTTAAATAATAAACATAATTTTATATATTGGTTCACACTTTAAGGGTCCCGTTTAAAAGCTATTGCTAATAAATTGAAGAAGGTTATAGCATCCCAGCTTTATGTTTTTGAAAATTTATTTCATTCATTCATGAAATAGTCTTCGTCAGGATATCCTTGCTAAAAATATTAGAGGTGACGGCAATTTAGCACTTTATACATTTAAACAGAATTTTTTTTAATTTATAGATATTAAAGTTTTAAGTATTTATAGCCGATTTTATATTCAGGCCACTCAAAGGATTGAGAACTGGTCTATTCTGACATGGAGGTCAAGTGTATGACTCTTGGTATTGGTGTAATTAATTCAAACGCTAGTGCGATTTTCACAAATCGTATATTAGATGCAAACAATCGTGTAACAAACTCAGCTGTTCAAAAACTCTCTTCAGGACTAAGGATAAACAAAGCCGCAGATGATGCTGCTGGCCTTGCAGTCTCTGAGAAGATGCGAGGTCAGATCTCAGGTCTGGAACAAGCCCTGACAAATGTTCAGGACGCAACCTCAATGGCTCAAACAGCTGAAGGAGTGCTTGATGTTGCGAACTCTATAATGATCAGAATGAGACAATTAGCAGTTCAGTCTGCAAACGATAATTATACCAATCAGGATAGAAAAGAAATTCAAAAAGAACTTGATCAACTCATAGATCAAGTTGATAGAGTGGCAAATTATACAGAATTCAATACAAAAGCTCTTCTTAACGGAGATACAATTGGTCTCGTCCATTCTGAAGATTCCAAAGTAGCTACGGGACAAGTAGTAGGAGATGTTCAGGACGCAGATTATTTAATCACCATTCTCGATGCTGGCACTGCCAGCAATGTTCACGGAAGTGCCAATCTGAGTGATACTGATGGTGATGGTAAGATCATTCTTAAAGACGCCGGCATCGACGGGGATGCCGAATTACATATCACGATAGATGATAACACCAGGATCATTGACGTAAATGAAAATGATAGTCTATATGATCTCGTTAGAAGAATTAACGAAGAAAATGTCGGTGTACTGGCCGGTCTCGACCAGGATCAGAATGATATTACTCTAACATCGGTGCACTCAGGTTCGCGTTTCAACATCTCTTTTGGAGATGATCCAGATGGCGTTGCATTAAAATTAGGATTTTACGGTGGTGCAGATCTTTCACGTACTAAAGTACAGGAAACCACCGAGGATAATGGACAGACTTATAAAGTTTTTACAACAGGTACTGATACCATTATCTCTATTGCAAACGTTACTCATCAGACAATGTTTCCAACAATTCCAGGAAGATCTAATGAAGCTGGTGGTGAATACCAGTCTCTTGGAGTCTTTAGATCAAACTCAGATATATTCACTGAGAAGGAATTAAGCGATCCTATTGGCGGAGACACTTTAGGTCCTGCAGAACCAACACTGGGTAATCCAAATATGGAACAATCAAATCTTTTGAAAGGTCTTGTCATAAGAATTGATGAACAGTTGGATTATGGTGTCAATCAGATTACAAATGATGATGATTCTGAAGGTGATTTCACAGGTAATTATCCAATCGATACTGAAGGGGTAAACTCACCTGATTATAGGGCTCAAGTTCCTGAAGAACGAGAAGTTATAGGAACTGACGCAGAGTCATGGGCAAGTATTACCCAGGTTCAATTAAGGGTCAGAGCTAACAAGCAAAAGTTTCATATTGGAGCAAACGAAGGACAGATTTTTTCTACTTCTTTTGGGAATATAACCCCTGAAGCACTTGGACTAGCTGTTAAACTAACATCAGATGGAAAAGTAAATCTAGGAAAGACCTCATTCTCAACAGGAGTGAGTAATGCTGGTCCACTTTATCAGATGAACCTAAGTGTTCAGACACAAAAAAGTGCTGAACATGCATTAGGTGTAATAGATAAAGCTTTAAATAAGATCAGTTCTCAAAGAGCAGCATTAGGTGGAATTCAAAACTCACTTGAGAAGACATATGATTATATAATGGCAAATGAACTACAGGCAAGTGAATCCAGAATAAGAGATGCTGATATGGCAAAACAGATGATGAATCTTACAAAGGGACAGGTATTAGGACAAAGTGCTGTTGCTATGCTCGCACAAGCAAATTCCAAAAGCGAAACAATATTGTCGCTGATCCGTTAGCGACAATATTGTAGATAGGGACTTGGGATAAAACTGGATTTTGGATTTTGGGAAAATTATAACCGAAACTCCTCACTCCCAATTCCCAACTCCACACTAAATAAGCACCAAATTCCAAACACCACGCTTTTTCTATCTTCTGCTTCTATCTGTTCCCTGTTCCCTGACTTTACACGTTTCGCTTTACGCATTACACTTTACGAAAAGTTTTACTATTCACTGGTCTTACGCAGTGTTGGGAACAGTATAACGTCTCTTATTGAAGGACTATCGGTAAAAAGCATTACCATTCTGTCAATTCCTATTCCAAGTCCTCCAGCATTAGGCATTCCATATTGAAGAGCTAAAATATAATCTTCATCCATTCTATGAGCTTCTTCATCTCCACCATCTCTTTTATTTATCTGATTCATAAATCTTTCCTGCTGATCAAACGGGTCATTAAGCTCTGAAAATGCATTACCCATTTCTCTTCCATAAACAAAGATCTCAAATCTATCAACATATCTTGGATCTTCTGGAGAATTTTTTGAAAGTGGTGATATCTCTGCAGGATATTTATAAATAAATGTTGGTTGAATCAGTTTTTCTTCAACCCTTTCTTCAAATATAAGGTTGATAAGTTCGCCTCTTGACATCTTTCTGTCAGCATCATCGATTCCTTTTCCTTTTGCAATCTCAAATATATCCTCGGCATCCATTTCTTCGCCTATCTTTATTCCAGCATGTTTTTCAATGGATTCGACAATTGTCATTCTAGCAAAAGGCTTTTTGAAAGATATTTTCTCTCCCTGATATTCATATTCAAGGCTTCCTGTAAGTTCTTTAGCCACATGATTAAAAATATCTTCTGTAAGTTCCATCATATCCTTATAATCTGCATATGCCTGATATACTTCCATCATTGTGAATTCCGGATTATGTTTAATAGAAATACCTTCATTTCTAAAGTTTCTATTTATTTCAAATACTTTTTCAAATCCACCTACAATAAGTCTTTTAAGATAAAGCTCTGGTGCTATTCTAAGATATAGATCCATATCAAGTGTATTATGATGAGTAACAAATGGTCTTGCTGCAGCACCACCTGCTATTGGATGCATCATAGGAGTCTCTACTTCAAGAAAATCTTTTTTTGTCATAAATTCTCTTATAAGACTTATTATCTTTGATCTTGTTATAAAAGTGTTTTTGACTTCAGGATTAGCGATAAGATCAACATATCTTCTTCTATATCTTAACTCAACATCTTTAAGACCATGGAACTTTTCTGGCATTGGCTGAATTGATTTGGATACCAGTTTAAACTCCTGCACTCTTATAGTTAGTTCTTTAGTCTTTGTACGGAAGAAAAATCCTTTTACTCCGATAAAATCACCGATGTCAAATTTTTTAAAAAATTTAAAAACATCCTCTCCAACTTCATCTTTTCTAATATAAAACTGGATCTTTCCAGAAAAATCTTCAATATGACCGAACATTGTCTTACCATGTCCTCTTTTAGAGACTAATCTACCAGCAAGCCAAAGCTGTTCTTCGCTTTTATCCTCATCACCTAAAGAATCATATTTTTTTAAGACATCCTCTATCATCGCATCTTTTTTAAAATCTGCAGGATAGTTTTCTACACCATTTTCTTTAAAAAACTCATAATTTGCATACTTCTGTTTTACAATATCATTGGTTAATAATTTTTCCACAATACTACTCCTTCATATTTAGCTTTTTTACTATAATAATAGAACTTATTTTATTTTCAACACTATCTATATGAATCTCATCAGAGATCCCTTTCAATATTAGAATACCTCTTCCTCTAATATTATCTTTTGTTAAGCTTTCTTCAACTCTATCCAGGAGATTATCAGTTTTAAATCCCTTTCCATAATCATCAATAAAAATAATTATCTATGTTTTTCTACAAATAACCAATATACTGATCTTGCCTTTTAATCCACTTTCTTCATAACCATGTTCGATAGAGTTTGAAAGCGATTCCTCCAGATACATATTTATATCATATTTATCCTTATCTTTAAACACATAATGTTTTTCGAGTATATTTTTTAGAAATGATTCGACTAGTTGTATATATTTAAATTCACCTGGTATCGCCATATTATATTCGTAGACTTTCTGCCCAGGCTCTATATCATCTGTTTTATTAAAATCAAATACATCCTGATTGTTCTTGTATATATTAATATACTTATCTATTCTCGAGATTTTTAATACTTTTTCTATCCTTGGGTTATCAACTACTATAAATAATGATTTTAAAGATAGATCGATCATCTTTTTTATTCTAAGTATATGACTTACACCAGAAGAATCAATATAAGTCGTATTTGTTAGATTTAAAACGACACCTTTTATATCACTGTTTAATCTAATCTCAATAAAAGATTCAAGACTATCATTTGAACCAAAGACAAGGTCTTTTGATATAGATATAAATAAATAATTTTCTAAAACTATAAAATCATACATTTTATTATGTTACCAAATATAAATTAAGCTTACAACAAAGCAGGATTTGTTGGATTAAAATATGCTGATAATAGCTTTATCAACCATATGAAAATAACAGGAGTTAAAGATTTTTTAATTGGTAATTGATAGAGCTTTGAAAATATCAATACTACTACTATACTTTCCCAAACAGGAAAAAGAGAGATTGTTTGTGCAACTCTATACCACGCACTTTCAATTCCTTTAAAAAAGAAAGTCATATCCAGCGGTACATAAATAGCTTTCTTAAAATCTACAAGTGATGAAAATTCAATATTTTCAAGTGAACTTGCCTTTATCACAGATACAACTGTTGAAAATATAGATATTATCTTTGTAAGTGCGACTGCTTGAACTACTTGAGATATCTTAACGTTATTCTTTCCTTTTACAAAATTAAAAGAAAATAAATAATAGAAAGATTGTAATATTATAATAACAAACGTCACAAATGCTATTGTAGTTGTATATACAATAGTTGAGGTCATTTTACCCCACTCTGCAGCCTCGGTATGTAAAGGATCATTCAGCATTGCAAAAAATTGATAGTTCCAGAACAGATAAAAAAATAAGATTGATATTAGACAAGTTGTCAATAAAGTAATATACAAAGGATGTTTCCCGTCAATTCTTTTGTATAAAGCATTAGGATGAATAATCATCTCTTTTATATCAGTTAAAATTTTTTTCATTTTTTCCTCCAATGTTAAAAAGCTGGTTTTTGGGATGAAACTGGATTTTGGAGTTTGGAAAGATCAAAACTAACCCAAACACCAAACACCAAATTTCACGCTTTTTCTATATTCTGCTTCTATCTGTTCACTGTTCCCTGACTTTCCACGTTTTGCTTAACGCTTTACTCTTTACGAAAAGTATTTTAGACCCTGCAATTTTCACTGCTTATCCTGCTGCCGTCACACGATTTCGACCATTCTCTTTTTATACATAAAGTGCATTATCAGCAGCCAAAATAAGATCGACTGGCTTCTTGGCATGATCTGGATACGTAGATACTCCAATACTTATTGTTATAGCGACCTTCTTTCCTTCAACTTTAAAATCATATTCTTCCATAGCTTTTCTAAGTCTATCAGCTGTCACTACCGAACCCACACTATCAGTATCCGGCATAATGATCGCAAATTCCTCTCCACCATATCTTGCTGCTATATCTATTTCAGCTCTGATATTTTCTCTTACAATATTAGAGACGATCTTTAAAACCTGGTCACCAGTCTGATGACCAAAGGTGTCGTTGAATTTTTTAAAGTGATCTATATCAATCATCGCAAGAGACACTTTCTTTTCAAATCTTTTTGATTTTGCTATCTCTTCGGATAATCTGACCTGAAAATACCTATGAATATATAATCCAGTAAGACCATCTGTTATAGCTAGTTCATATAATCTTGCATTATCAATAGCAATTAATCCCTGATTTATTATAAGTTGAGCTATTTGTGCATTATCTTTGTTCCACGCTCTTTTTCTATTTACAATATTAAACACACCTTTAATATTCTCTCTTACATTAAAAGGTATACATAGAATATTTTTCACATAGGAATTGTTTTCATGTCTTTTAAAGAGATTACTTTTTTCAGCATTTCTAACTACTACAGTCTTTTCCTTTTTAAGTGCTGTACCTGCCGCGCTATTTTCCAGCATCAATCGAGCAGGTGGTCTTATCTGAACAAACTCACTTTCCCTATTAGCTTCAACTACGATAAGTTCATCATTTTCTATTATCATAACCGATGCTCTTTCACTCTGACATGCAGCAGTAAGATGTTTTAAAATGATTCTAAACACCTGTTTATAATCCTTTAAATAATTAAGTTCCTGATTTAGCACATTTAGCAGTGAAAGTTCATAAACTCTTTTATCAAGTTCATTGTTTGTCATATTTAATTGATTTATATTGTTTAAAAGACTTCTTCTCATATCATTCATAGTACAGGCAAGAAGTCCTATCTCACTTTCGTCTGTTGAAATTATCTCCTCTTCTAGTTCACCAGAAGCTATTGTCTTTGAGGATTACACAAGATTCATTATAGGTCTTGTAAACTGTTTTGAACCAATTGAAGATATTAATAACGAGATAATAAATATAATAGCAAATACTATGATTATTGCCAGTCTATAGTTTCTGACCCACGAATCAAGAAAATCCACCTGATAGACAACGAAAAGTTTAGCATCTTTTATATTATCAAAATCAAATTCCCTGTATTGATTATCAGAAAGTTCTGAAACATCCTTTTCTATTGTTGTAAATACTGTATCAGATCCAATTTTCAGAACAAGCTCACCTTTGAATCTATTTTTTAAATACGAGAAAAATGATCTATCTATTGGAAGAACAAGTAGTTGATTTGCAATCACAGTTCCATCGTCATCAAATACCGGATTAAAAGATATATTATATAAACCATTGTTTTTTATCTGATATTTCTGGCCTATTAATATATTTTCAGTTGAAGATTCTGGTGGTGAAATATTAAATTCACCCGGAATACCTGCTATTTTTTTCCAGTTTTTATCAAACAAAACTACTTTTACATTTTTTTCTTTAAGTGCAAGATCAGAAAGAAGATCTGACATCTTTCCCATTGTGGCATAAAGATCATTGTTTTTTAGACTATCTATAAATCCCTTGTCCTTTACCATGATCCTGTTCATTCTATGAAGATTTGCGATCTCATCGTTAAAGACTCTTGTAAATATCTTCCAGGTTGCTTCCATATTCTCATCTATAGTTCGCTGAGTAAATCTATAATAATTAAAAATAGAAAAAATTAGAAGTGAAATAAATGCCAAAAGAACTGGTGTTAAAATAAGTATGTTTAGTCTTTTCTGTATCCGACTTTTTTTTGTCTTTACCTGACATGAACTTGTCATCTATATTTTTTTATAAATCCTTTCGGTTCTTTATCTCTATAAATCACATTATATAACAGATTATTTCCTAGACTCCAGAATTTTTTCATATCTGCAAATTGAGGTATAGGTAATAGATTGCAATCTTCCGGTAATATATTAGTTATATTATCCTGTTTTTCTTTTGATAATATAAAATCAATAAACTCTCTCGATATCTCTTTGTGTTTTGCTTTCTTAGAGATAAAAAACATCTTTTTTCCTGAATAAATGTTTTTTGGAAAAACCGGTAATATACTTGCTCCGTTTTTTATATGTCTTTTATAATTCCATACTCCATCTAATATTATTGAAAGTTTTCCAGATGCAAACATATTCAGTACTGCATCATAATTTAAAGATTCAGGAATATTTCCTTGTGATCTATCTCTTATAAACTCAACCGAATTAATAAATTCATCCTCTAACATATTGAAACTATCCTTTTCAAGGACTTTACTTTCAAAAAAAGAAGCAATATAAAGATGATAATACATATTCTTTATATCATACATAAATCCTTTGCCTAAAAGATCAAAAATCTGTTCTATGTTTTCAGGTATCTTTTTCCCTTTAAAATGTTCTTTATAAAAATAAAATACAGGAAACTCATAGTATCTAAGTATTCCTGTATCTGTTTTAGAAACTTTTTGAATCAGACCTTTTTGAATTAATTCACCAGACCAATCTGATGGACCTAAAAGTATATCGAATGATTCTGCACCTTTTTGCATAACAGTAGGTTTAAGTGTGTAAAATGGAAGCATCTTCATCTCAATATTTAGATTCGGATATTTTTTAAGAAACTCATCTCTGGTGTTAAGTAAAAATTCATTATCTTTTTCAACGGTATCATAATAAAAAACTATATTTTGTTTTTCCTTTTGACAACCTAATAGACAACTTGATATTAAAATCAATAATATTATTAAGAATATATATGTTTTAGTTATTTTCATTAATTTAAATAATAAGAAAGTAGGAAAACCAATTTTCGCATCACGCTTTACGCATGACGTTATTCCATTCACTAATCACTTCTCACTATTCACTAATTATTACTTTAATATCTGTCCTGAAACAGCTACAAAATCTTTTCCTGATTCTATAAGATATATGTCAGGTTTAATTGAAAGTGGCATAATATCGTTAAAATCAACATTGAATTTAACTGTTCTGGTGTTTGCATCATAAGTAAAATTCATCTTTTGACCACGATTAGGTGCTTCGTATCTTGAAAGATTTCTATTAATAAGAGATACTATTTGATCGATATCACCATCAAAATTATCAACATCACCATCTGATTCAAAATCTTTTATCTTTAGCTCTGCTCTGTTGATTTCAGGAACTTCCATATTAATAGCAAGTTTTAACCATGAACATGAGTTTTCAGGATTATCCTGTTCATATCTAATAGTTAGTGATGGATTATCACTTTCAAGATCAACAACTATTCCTTCTATTTTTGTTATACTTCTTGTAGCCGGTTTTGTGAACATAGTTAAAAGCTCATTGAGTATTCTTTCGCCTACAATTGCCTGTACTTCAGCCTGATTAGGACTAATGTAATCTTTTGTGCTTGCTATTAAAACATTTCCATCACTTAGATTTACTTTTTTTATTCTCAATCCTGGCATAGCTGGTAATACTTCAAAATCCTTCATCTCAAGTAGTAGAGTTCCTGCATAAGTATCAGAAGGAATATATTTAGCTTTTATGTTTATTTTTGGATTATCACCAGTTGCATTGTTAACTGCTTCTTCCATTGTATGTATCTTTTCTATTGCAGTCTTTTTACTTTTTTTACTACCACTTTGCCAATATTCAGCAATATTCACATATAAATTACCCTTATCATCAGCGGTTATGTTGCCTTTAAAAGAAAAGTTAGCACTGAATATAAACCAATGTCCAACACCATTAAATTAGAATTTATTATTAAAAAATCTGATCTCAGGGTCAGATATTTCTGAACCTTCCATCAATGATGGAACTACTCTATTTAAGATATCTTCGCTTACTTTCACCTGAAAATCCTGATTTGAAAATGAAAATGCATATAGTGAAAATACAACTAATAATAATACAAATAAACTTTTTTTCATAAGATCCCCCATTTTTTTAATTCAATAACTTTAAACAATTATATAAATTATAAGGGAAATTTGATTTATTAACAATGATTTTTTCATAATCAGAGATTGGATGTGCAACATAGTTGCAGATCACTCGCTTTGCTTGTGATGAGCATCTTTGATGCTGATGAGCCATTTTTATGGCTGATTAACCCTTTCTGAAGGAAAGCACACGAATTTTAATTCGTCATCTTTTTTTCAAAGAAAAAACACATTGGATTTATCCAATCATCAAAATTTAGTAAAAATTATTTTATAATTTTTTCCATAAATTTTCAGAAACTTTCACAGCTTTATCACATAAAGCCTTCTCATCTATTCCAACTAGTTTTCCAGCATCAAGTAATAATCTATTATTAATAAGACTGTAAGCTTTGGTCTCTGTTATTCCATATATAAAATGCCCAAGGAAATTATTAGCATCAATTGGAGTATAAGGAATGTAATCAAAGACGGTAATATTTGCTTTACTACCTTCTTCAAATACCCAATTTCCAGAAAAATGAAAATCAACAAATTTCTTTGAATCCATAAACATCCTTTCAATAAGTTCAAAACCTATTGTAGAGTCATGTTGATTATGTCTGTAAAGTAGGAACGCATCTTTCATTGATGATAATACATCAGCTGTCATACCGTCGGTACCAGGCAAAAATCTTATACCTTTATGATCGATGACTTTTTCAAATCCAAGCGTTCCAACCGCATTATTCATATTTGAAGCAGGATTATGTGCTATTGCAATATTTTTACTTGATAATAAGTTAAGCTGTGTTTCTGAGAGATGATTACAATGAGCTGTCAATGTTCCAGGGGTTAATAAATCAAATTTCTCCATTCTTCTAACAATATCATCTCCAAAATCTTTCCATGATGAAAGAACATCAAGAATATCCTCAGCCATATGAAAATGCATAGGATATTCGCCTTTTGTTCTTTCTCTAATGATTGCCAGTGATGAATCTGAAAGAGTAAAAGGTGCATGTAATCCAAACATTGCAGTTCTGTTCTTTTCAAGTTTACACTGTTCTAGATAAGAGATATTCTCATCAACTGACCTTTCAAATACTTCTTTTCCGTTTCTATCGGAAACTTCAAAACAAAGACATGAATCTATTCCATATTTTTCAAGAATTCTTCCAACTTTATTTAAAGAACCTTCTATAAAATCAAAAGAAGCATGATGATCAAAAACTGTTGATACACCATTTTTTATACATTCCACAGCAGCTATCTCTGCTGAACATTCAACTGCTTCCTCAAATAATACTTTATCGAGTTTCCACCACATGTTTACAAGGACATTATAAAAGTTTGAAAAATCTCCACTAACAGGCATACCTTTAGCAAGCTGGGAATAAATATGATGATGAAAATTAACTACTCCGTGAAAAGCTGCTCTTCCTTGCATATCAAGGGTTTTAAAATCGTTTGTATTTTCAGGAGCAACAAAACATATATTTCCATCTTTAACATAAAGCTCCTGGAAATATTTGTGTTTTATATTATTATCCTCTATGAAAAACATGTTCAGATCTTTGATTATTAGATTATTCATTTTTTCCTCCAAAATTCACATTTTTTTAAATTATATCATATAAAAATAGGATTTAGGANTAGGATTTAGGATTTTGGGGAGATCAAAACCAACCCAAACTCCAAACACCAAATTCCAAACCCCAAGCTTTTTCTATTTTCTGCTTTTATCCATTACGCTTCACGCTTTACACTTTACGAAAAGTTTTCCAGTTCACTTCTCACTTCTCACTTTTCACTGTATTTTTTACTTCAGAAAAAATACTTCCATTTGCAAGACTTGTTTTTATCTTCTGCCCCTTTTTCACCTGACCCACATCTTTGATAAGCTTACCTTTTTCATCTGTTGTAAGACTATACCCTTTTGAGATGATATTCATAGGACTTAGAAGATTG
>PKTG01000067.1 GCA_002869225.1 Candidatus Muiribacterium halophilum
CTCACTAGAACTCTTTGAGTTCGCTCACTGTTTTATTGTTGTTTTTTTAGTCTTTTGCCGATAGAATAATAATAAAGTCAGATAAGGAGGGCAGAAAGCTGAATATTCTTAAGATATTTAATGATTATTTCACTGAAAGTGCTGGAATTCAGAAATTTTTCACTTCTACAGTGTCAGCTTATGATTATGTTCTTATTGGAATAGCTTTTGTAACAGTAATAGTTCTTGCAATTTATTTTTTCTGGCCTTCAATAAAAAGAAAGATAATGAACAAAAAACTTATAGAGTTTATTTATTTTTATAAAAAACTAACGGATGATGAAAAAAAACTTATTAATAATCTGACTCGAAAATATAAAGTGACACCTGAATATATGTTGTATATATCAAAATCAGAATATGACAAGATTTTTTCTCAAGATCTTAAAAAACGTCTTCTTGCACAGCAAAAAGAAAGCATCATAAAAGAATACATAGATAATAGAGATGAGATAGCTGACAAACTTTTTAATTAAAAAATACCGACATTCCGACTTCACGATTCTTCGATACTCCGACTAGATCTTTTTCGAATCATTAGTTTTCATTGAAACATCCTGTTTTTCCTTGTTTCTTCGTGTTTTTTCGTGATTCTTCGCTTTACGCTTCACGTATTACGTTTATCGAGATATCGGTTCCCATCGAAATATCGAGTTTCTTCGGCTTTTCAATTGATTATTTTTACCGCGAGTGATATATTTAGATTATCATCTGGAGGGTTTCATTTAAATGGAAAAATTAAATAAAATATTTGCAACTCTGGAAAACGGAAATAACTCTGAGATAAAGCAAGTTACGGCTACTTTGTTCTCATTTGAGTTTTCTGACCATGTTTTTAACCACATACAGGAAAAATTTGATAATTTAAACAAAGATTCTCAGGATATTATCTTTAAATTATTTCAAAAATGGAAATCACCTGAAACTATAAATTTTCTAGCTCAGCAATATAGCATGACTCAGGATTTCACAAGAAAATATGAGATCTTAAAGATAATCTCGACAATACCACTTAAACATAATATAAAAAGAATATACAATCTGTTAAAAAATGAGACGAGTCACGAACTTAAAATATCATTAATAAATCTTCTGGGAAACTCCAATAATCCAAACGCTTTTAAACTCATAATGGAATTTTCAGAGGATGAGGACCTTGATCTTCGATCAGCCGCTATGCTTAACGCTCTAAACCTTAATTATAGAGATACTCTCACTGACATATATCAGATACTTGAATCTGGAAATGATGATAAAGTAATAGAACTTTTAAATGTACTAACTTTAATAGATACAAAAGACCTTAAATATGAAATATCGGATTTTTTCCTTAAACATTCATCGAGTTTCAAGAAAAAACCTGTTATTTACATGAAGTTTATAAATACACTTTTTAATTTCAGAAATAAAAAAGTATTGGATATCGCAAAAAAACTTATAGAGAAAGATCTTCTTTTAGATAAGCTAATGCCTATCTTACATAAAATTGAAAATTATGAATATAACGCTCATGTTCAGAACTTTTTTAGTTTTATTATAAAGACTCAGAAAGATGATATTACAAAACTTCTTTATGATATTATTCTAAAAAAAGTCAATGGATCTGATGAAGCTAAACATTATACTCAGTTTTTAGATGAAGTTCGGGGAATATCCCTTAATCTTGTCGTAAATATAATCATGAAAAATAGTGTTATCAATTTAGAGTTAGATAAAAAACTAATTGAATTACTGAAAAAAGAGACTGAACCTGATTATTTTGGCGACATATTCGCTTGCCTTATTAGTGAGAACACATCAAATAACACTAAGATACTAGTCCTTCAATCGTACTTTTCAATACTTCCTGAACCTCTGAAGTTTAAGGTAGTATCAAAGTTTTATAAATTACAAAGAAATCAGTATGCAACAAATATAATCTATTATCTTTATTCAAAATCGGATAATCAAAAAGTCCAATCAGCAATGGTTTCAGTACTTGGTTTTACCGCAACAGAAAATGACACCGAGCTTTTTAAAGAAATACTTCAAAATGAAAACGCAAGGATTCGTGCAAACGCTATTGAATCTCTGGATCAGGCACTTAGAGGAAGCGAAGATATTGTAGATATAATAATGCCATTTTTACAGGATTATAATAATAGAGTAAAAGCAAATGTTGAAATGGCTTTATGGCAACATGGTGGACTTAGGATGCTAAACATACTAGGAAACATGCTTTTGAATCATGAAGATAAATGGCATAGAGCAAGTGCGGCATATGCACTTGGAGCAATAAAAAACTCAAATTCCATAAATGCTTTGATAGATTCACTTAAAAAGGAAACTGATATAGATGTCATTAGAAACTCTGTTAAGTCTCTTGGTCGTATTGGAGACCCTGGTGTGAGCGATTTTCTTATAAGATATTTTAACACTACAAATGATGAGATGAAATTACTTATAATTGATTCACTCGGTCATATCGGGAATCATGATAGTATTCCTTTCCTTTTCAACTTAACACAATCAGATTATAAAAAAATAGCGATAGCTACTTTCGATGCTTTGAAAAACTTCAAGAGTATACCAGATAAAGTACTTGAGAAAAGTCTGCTAAATGCACTAAAGACAGGCAATAAATTAAAAGAAATATTTGAAGTCATAGGAAAGACAGCGAGCATATCATTTATTGACAGGCTAAAGACTTTCCAGAAGCTTAACAGTAAACACAATAAGCTTTTCAATCGTTCTATAAAAGAGATTAAAAATAAAGTCAAGGAGCAGTAGTATTATGTTTAAACCAGTTGACAGTAAGTTGAATTTTTCTGAAGATGAACAGAAGATATTAGAATTCTGGGAAAAAAACGAGATTTTCAGAAAGACCCTTGAACATTCCAGTAAAAATCCAAGATTTGTCTTTTACGAAGGTCCTCCGACAGCAAACGGAAAGCCTCATCCAGGGCATATACTAGGTAGAGCTATAAAAGATGTGTTCAATAGATATAAGACAATGAAAGGGTTCCATGTCCCAAGGAAAGCAGGTTGGGATACTCATGGACTTCCAGTTGAGATAGAAGTAGAGAAAAAACTAGGTCTTGACGGAAAAGAACAGATAGAAGAATACGGAGTTGAAAAATTCATAAAGCATTGTAAAGAATCTGTTTTCACCTATAAAGAAGAATGGGAAAAGATGACAACCAGACTTGGTTTCTGGGTCGATATGGATAATCCTTATATAACAATGGATAATAAATATGTTGAATCAATCTGGGGAGCTTTAAAAAAGATATTTGATAAAGATATGCTCTATTTTGGACACAAGATACTACCTTATTGTCCAAGATGTGGAACTGCTCTTTCATCTCATGAAGTAGCTCAGGGTTATAGACAGACTAAAGACCCTTCTGTGTTTGTAAAGATGAAAATAGCTAACGAAGATGCACATTTCCTGGTTTGGACAACAACTCCATGGACGCTTATCTCAAACGTTGCTCTTGCAATAAATAGAGATGAAAAATATGTAAGGATAAAGACTCATGATGATCAGGAACTTATTCTCGCAAAGAAAAGATTAGAAGTCATCGATGGTGATTATGAGATAATACAGGAATTTGATGGAAAGACCATAGAAGGAAAAAAATACGAACAGCTTTTTGAGTACTGTGTAAAACCTGAAAGTAAAAACGGTTTTATAGTAGTTCATGCTGATTATGTAAGTATGGATGATGGTACAGGAATAGTTCATATAGCTCCTGCGTTTGGTGAGGACGACTATCAGGTAGGACAGAAACATAATCTTGCTTTCTTCCAGCCAATTGATCTTCAGGGAAGATTTGAAGATATAGTCGAAGAATTCAAAGGTATGTTTGTCAAAGACGCAGACCCTGAAATAATAACCAGACTTAAAAGAAGGGAACTCATGTATAGATCACAGAAAGTTGAACATACATATCCTTTCTGTTGGAGATGTGATTCTCCACTTCTTTACTATGCAAGACAGTCATGGTTTATAAGAATGTCTGAAATAAGAGATAAACTACTCAAGAACAATCAGGAAATAAACTGGTATCCTGAATATATAAAAGATGGTAGATTTGGTAATTTCCTTGAAAACGTTATAGATTGGGCTATTTCAAGAGAAAGATACTGGGGAACTCCACTTAATATATGGGTATGTGAAGACGATGCTTGTGATCATAAGATATCAATAGGTTCAATAGCTGAGCTTAAAGAAAAAGGTATCAATTGCCCTGATGATATAGAACTTCATAAACCATATGTTGATAATGTTGAAATAAAATGCGAAAAGTGTGGCAAGACTATGAGAAGAGTATCAGAAGTCATAGACTGCTGGTTCGACTCTGGTTGTATGCATACAGCTCAGTGGCATTATCCGTTTGAAAATCAGGATGAGTTTGATAAATCAATGCCGGCTGATTTCATAAGTGAAGGAATCGATCAGACAAGAGGATGGTTCTACTCCCTTCTTGCGACTTCTACTTTACTTTACGATAAAGCTCCTTATAAAAACTGTCTTGTTACAGCTCATGTACTTGGTAAAGATGGACTTAAGATGAGTAAATCAAAAGGTAACACTGTAGATCCTTGGGATGTTTTTAATAAACAGGGTTCTGATGCTGTAAGATGGTATTTTTATGTATCATCACCGGCTTGGGTACCTAAAGCTTTCTATCCTGAAGCTATAACAGAAGCTATACAGAAATTCCTTGGAACTCTAAAGAACCTTTACAGTTTCTTTGTACTATATGCAAATATTGATAAATACGAACCAGGAAAATTTAAATCTCCAAAAGATCTTCCACTTCTTGATAAATGGGTAATATCTTATTTCAACGATACTGTAAAAGAAGTAGAAGAACATATGGAAAGATTTGATCTAACTAAGACAACTAGAAAAATACAGTCATTTGTTGACGATCTTTCAAATTGGTATCTAAGAAGATCAAGACGAAGATTCTGGGCTTCAGATATGAACGAGGATAAGATATCCGCTTATAACACTCTTTATAGTGTGCTTGTTGAGCTTTCCAAACTGGTTGCTCCATTCGTTCCATTTATAGCTGAAGAGATATATCAGAACCTTGTCAGATCTTTTGATGATAAAGCACCTGAAAGTGTTCATATGACAGACTTCCCTGCATGGGATGAGAAGAAGATAGATAATGACCTTCATACTCTTATGGAAGCTACTATGAAAATAGTTGGTATGGGTAGAGCTGCAAGAAACGAATCAAAGATAAAGAACAGACAGCCACTTTCTGATGTAACTGTTGGCGGACTTTCAACAGATGTTGAAAAGATGTTAGATAGTACAAAAGAACTTATACTTGATGAACTTAATATCAAAGAGGTGAGCTTTGCAAAAGACAACTCTAAATTTGTTGATTTTGATCTTACTCCGAATTTTAAAACTTTAGGTCCTAAATACGGAAAACTAGTCAACAAGATAAAACAACATCTTGTAAACATGCCGGAAGAAGCTAAAAACTCAATAGGACATGATCTTCTTAATAATAAAGAAGTAATAGTCAACATCGAAAACAATGAGATAAAACTCTCACCTGATGATCTTAATATAATATCAAAAGGTAAAGCTGATTTCTCAGTTATAACAGAGGGTGAAGTCTTCGTAGCACTTAACACTCATATAACTCAGGAACTTTTACAGGAAGGTTATATAAGAGAACTTGTCAATAAGATTCAGAATATGAGAAAAGATGCTGGATTTGAAGTCATGGACAGAATAGAGATATCCATATTAGGCGATGATGAGATAAGCAAAGCATTTGAAGCCTTTGGAGCTTATCTTGTAAAAGAGACACTTTGTGATAAAGTCTATTTCAACGAAAGAGATGGATTCATATACAAAGAATGGGATATCAATGGAAAACAGATAAAGATAGCAGTTAAGAAGCAGTAATGAGTTGGGAATTAAAACCAATTTGAATAAAAAAAAGGCGTTCAATATGAACGCCTTTTTTATTTATACTCAAAAATTATTATTCAACAATTCTAACTATTGTTGATTCTGACTGATAATGCTGGTAATTGTTTCCACCAATATTCATATAAGAACCCATATCAACATATATTATATCTTTTGATTCTTTATATCTATTGACCATTCTTTCATATGCATTCTTTAAACTATTATAAGCTCTGTTAACTGAACTTGCATTATTTCCATACATTCTTTCACCTGTTATTACTTTTTTAGATGTATCAATCAAGCTGTTTTTCTTAACTATTAAAAATGTATTGATCTTTGCACTATACTGGGTATTGATCTGACTTTTTACTTTTTCAGGTTTATCACAGATTGAAAGTGCAAATCTTTCTCCACCAATTTCTCTATAAGTATCAACAGTATTTGCTATCTCTTTTTCAAGACTATCTAAAGCTCTATTTAAAGAACTTGCATTATTTCCATAAAAGACCTCACCTGATGCCATAGAACTAAAATCTAAAACTTTTTCCTTTGATCTATCTATCTTAAATCTTAAAGAACATTTGATTACATATTGAGTGTAAATAGTAGCTCCAATGTTTTCAGGAGTATCCATATCAAAAGCTACAAATCTATCACCCAAAGAACTCTTAATTAATTCCATCTGTTCTTCAGCTTTTTTATAGGCGGATTCCTGAGCTCTGTTTTGTGAAGATGCATTATTTCCATAAAAAGCTTCACCTTGTACATAAACATCATCAAGTCTAACAAGCTTTAGTTGTGAAGTATTATATTAATCATCAGCTATTATCTGAAGAAGTTTATCAAGTTTTTCGTTTACATATTTAAGTTTCTTAACATCATTTTTAAAAGAGTCGTTAAATCTCAGTTGATCATAAACCTCTTTTAAATTTTCTCTGATCTTTGAACTTAGATAAAGACTTTCATCATTATTATTGTATCCATCAGCAAAAGTAGCTGTAAATACCATCATCATAATCATTAATAAAACTATCGTTTTTTTCATAATTGCCCCCTTTTTTTTAAATTATAATGGATAAAACGATATTTTTCTATAAAAAAAAAGATGCCCTAAAAAGAGCATCTTAATAATAGTTTTAAAAAATTTACTTTAATTACATATTAAGTAATGTGTTTACAGTATCTCGGCTAATCGAATAAAATTCCATGGAACCTGCGCCAGTCATCTGATTTGCTATCTCATCAAGCATGTTTTGTGCATCGCTCATATTCTGAACAGTATTCTGTGCGTTAATAGCATCATCATATTTTTCCTGAACTCTTTCAAGACCTGTTTCAGCCGTTTCCATTCTAGTCTGTACACTTTCCTGATTATAAAAAATATTATCAACTGCATAACCAAGCATTTCCTGATCCTGACCATCGATCTTCATCTCTGAGTCAAGAACATTTTGTAGATTATTATCTACTTCGATAGTTAGACCATCGTCTTTTGCCTGTTCAAGAGTATTGTTGATGTTTTCCATTTCCTGGTCGATCTGGCTCTGCATATCTGTCTTTTCTTCTGCTGTATAATCACCAGAAGCATAATCCTGCTGAAGAGTATTGATATTATTTAAGGACTCCTCAATAGTACTATATGCATTTTTTTCAGATGTAAGTGTATTTATCTTATCCTGAAATTCGTTCATCTGATTCTCATAGCCGGCGATCTGTGATTTTATGGCGTTTGTTATTTGATATTGGTCTGGAATAAGTGTGGTTGAACTGGATTCTTTGTCAAATATATTGGTGTCTTGGGTTTCCTTTGTCTTGCTAACAAGATCTGTATAGGAATAAAGAGAACCACTGCTAATTTTATCTACCATATAAATCACCTCCCCCTCTTTTTAAGGAATATAAAAAGTGTCGATATATTCATATCCCCTTATTTATATTATAACATATATCTTATTTTTTTTAAATATTCAAATGAAAATTTAAAAAAAAATGTGATCGGATTTTTTAAATCCTAATAAACAAAAATTAATTTCTAGTAAGCACTATGTTAGTAAGCGACCTTCGGTCTAGTGCTTTTAAACCTCTCACTTCTCACAAATAGCTGAAAAGCTATGCTTACTAGAGATATACTTTTATCTCGCTCACAGATTCACTTGAGCAGTTTTACAAAAAACTCTATGTCTTCAAGTGAATCTAATAAATAATCAGGTTTTTCTTTTTCAAGCGTCTCTCTATCATGATGACCTGTGCAAACCGCTATAGTAGTTGCGTTTATAGCTTTACCACATCTTATGTCATAGACTGTATCACCAATTATATAAATATCATCTCCACGGTAAATTCTATTGTAAAGATGAGTCAATCTTCTTAAGGCAAACCTGGCAAGCTCTTCTCTCTCCGGTGCAACATCTCCATATACACCAAATGAAAAATAATCAAAAAGATCAAAGTATTCCAGTTTTATTCTAGCACCATCATATATATTACCGGTAAGTAGACCTAATAGAAGGTCTTTTCTTGGCGAAAGCATATTTAGAAGTTCCTGTACACCAGGTATTATATGACCTTTTTTTTCTGACATAGTTCTTTCGAGTTTTTTCACAAAAAGTCTCATAATATCTTCTACCTGAACCATATCGAGATCAAACATCTTCTGAACCTGATCGTATATGGCAAGGTCAGTATGACCGGCAAACTTTATACCTGCATCAAATATATCAATATCAAAAAGTTCCTGAAAAGTCTCGGTCAAAGCCAGTTTGCCTGCTCCATCCGAGTTGATCAGTGTACCATCAATATCAAA
>PKTG01000111.1 GCA_002869225.1 Candidatus Muiribacterium halophilum
ACCCATGCTCTATCAGATTCCCACACCTTAACCTCATACACCTCTACTTTATACCCTTCTTCCTCTATCTTTTCCTGAAGAAGTTCATTTAAGATCCTTGAGATATTCTCAGCACTTGGATTGCTGGTCTCAAAATACTCAATCTCATTCAGATAATTATGATCAAATTCCTCAAGAACAAACTTCAGAGCGTTCTTAAGATTCTTGAAATCCTCAGAAATATCAATACTATTTAGCTCCTCACCACGGAAGACAGCCTCTATCTTCCAGTTATGTCCATGAAGTCTTGAACACTTTCCGTCATATCCTTTTAAAATATGTGCTGCAGAAAAATCGTCTCTCACTCCAAGATAATACATCAGAACACCTCTTTCACAACGTCAGTAAATCTTTTTACAGGATAGAAGGTTATCTTATCCTTAAGTTCTTCCGGAACTTCTTCTGTATCTTTTCTGTTCTTTTCCGGTATGATCACCTTATTATATCCTTCTCTATAAGCACCTAATGATTTCTCTTTAAGACCACCAATTGGAAGAACTCTACCAGTTAATGATATCTCTCCAGTCATCGCATAATTTTTCTTAATAGGTTTATCTGTAAAAAGAGAATATAAAGCGGTAGCTATTGTAATACCAGCCGATGGTCCATCTTTTGGAATAGCACCTGCTGGAACATGCACATGAACATCAAATTTTGAAAAATCTATCTTTTTCTTCTTGTTTTTCTGCAAAACAGTCTTAACAAATTAGTATGCAATATGGGCTGATTCTTTCATTACATCACCTAGTTGACCTGTCAAAAGGAACTGACCTTTTCCAGGTCTTTTTATAGCTTCTATATATAATACTTCTCCACCATACTGTGTCCAGGCAAGACCCGGAACGAGTCCAGGAACCTTTTCTGTAAAATCTACATTTTCAGAGAATGGAGCTATTCCAAGATATTTTTGAACTGATTTTTTACTAATCGTAAATTTTTTCTTTTTACTATCTTTGGCTACCTCAAGAGCAAGCTTTCTACACAATCTGGCAATTAATCTGTCAATGTTTCTAACACCAGCTTCTTTAGTATAGTTTTGTATAATAAATGCCAGTGTTGAATCACTGATATTTATTTTTACATCTTTAATACCGTTGTTATCCTGCTGTTTTGGAAGAAGAAATCTTTTGACTATATTCACTTTTTCCTTATAGGTATACCCCGATATTGGTATTATCTCGATCCTATCTCTTAGAGCCGGTGGAATAGTCATAAGATTGTTAGCAGTTGCTATAAACATAACATTTGAAAGATCAAAATGAACGTTAAGATAATGATCTACAAAAGTATTATTCTGTTCAGGGTCAAGAACCTCTAAAAGTGCTGAAGCAGGGTCTCCTCTAAAATCTGAGGAAAGCTTGTCAATCTCATCCAGTACAAAAACAGGATTATTTGTTCCTGCGTTCTTTATCCCCTGTATTATCCTTCCAGGCATAGCACCAATATAAGTCTTTCTATGTCCTCTTATCTCTGATTCGTCATGAATACCACCAAGAGACATCCTTACATATTTCTTGTTTAAAGCTTCGGCTATAGCTTTTCCAAGTGATGTTTTCCCAACTCCCGGAGGTCCTGAGAAACAAAGTATAGGCCCGGTTATCTTATTTTTCAGTTTCTGAACAGCAAGAAATTCTATTATTCTTTCTTTTACCTCTTTAAGTCCATAATGACTTTTATCAAGTATCTTTTCAGCTTTCTTTATATTTGTATTATCCTTTGAATGTTTACTCCAAGGGACTTCACACATATTCTCAAGATATGTTCGTATAACAGAACATTCTGCACTATCCGCATGCATCTTCTGAAATCTATTTAATTCTCTCATCACTTCTTTTTCAACATCTTTTGGCATCTTTGCCTTTTTTATCTTTTCTTTAAAAACTATTACCTCTTTTGTATGTTCATCAACATCACCAAGTTCTTTCTGAATAGCCTTCATCTGTTCACGAAGGATGAAATCTTTTTCACTTTTTTTAAGCTTTTTACTGACCTGTTCCTGTATCTTATTTCCAACAGAAAGCACCTGTATCTCTTTGTTAATATAATAGACAACTTTTTTAAGTCTGTCTTTGACATCTAATGTCTCAAGAAGAGCTTGTCTTTCAGATACTTCGAGATCAATAAGAGTAGATACCAGATCAGCATACTGAGATGGGTTCTTCACATTGTATAAATATTCAAGAAACTCTCTTGGGATTGTCTTTCCAAGATCATTTAATTTTTCAACGAGTTTCTTTAAATTACTTATAGCTGCTTCAACCTCTATATCGTTCCTATCAAAAGAATCTTCATTGATTACTCTTACCTGAGCTTTTAGATATCCTTTTTTCTCTTTTACAAATTTTTCTATCCTAGCTCTTTTTATACCTTGAACAAGTATTTGGGTAGAATTATCAGGTAGTTTTAACATCTTTAAGATAACAGCAAGACTTCCCATCTTAAATAGTTTGTTTTCAGCCTTCTTCTTATCTTCTTTTGAAGGGTCTAAAGTAGATATAAGCAGTATCCTTTCAGGTGTAGAAAGCACTTTATCTACAAGATTAATATGTTTAGGGTCTTTAAGATGAAACGGTAATATTACATGAGGAAATACAATTATGTCATTTACCGGCAGAACATCTATATTTTCTGGTATATCGATATCATTCATTTCTTTATTTACGTCCATATTCCCTCCTTATTTAACTTTTATGACTTTCTTTTCAGATTTTTTTAAAACTATTTCTAAAACTCCGTTTTTCAGCTGTACATTAAGATCATTTACACTAACATAATCAGGAAGCAGGATCTCTCTTTTAAAAGCACCTACAGGTCTTTCAATTCTATGAAATCTTGGATTATCAAAAAACTTTTCATCCAATTTCTCTTTCTTTTCGCCTGATAAAATAAGCATCTTTCCCTCAATAAAAAGATTTATCTCCTCTTTATTGATTCCCGGAAGTTCGGATATTATACAATAACAGGAATCCGTCTCAAATATATCTATAGGTGGATTCCAGGTGTTTTTGAGATTAAATTCTTTATCAATATAATTCATAAAGGGTTGTAATAGATTATTATACCCTTTTTTATTAAACAAAATACGTTTCATCATTCCTCCTCACCAGGATATACTTTTCTTAATTTTTCAGAATGCTTTTTTTCCATTTCGTATTTATAATTAAGAAGAGCATTTCCAAAAAGCTCTAATCTATCTATCTCCCTAAAACTATCATGTGTCTTTTCACCAATTTTCGAAAGCCAATACTCATCATAGGTATAGTGAAGGTTAGGACAAATTCCAAGCATCTCATATAGAGCTTTCAATTTAAGTACATTCATATACGGAAGATCCGGGGTGTCAAAAATTGACGGGTGATAAAAATCAAGTTTGACAAGATTATCATCCTCTTCAGTATTTATTGCAAAAGAGTTTCCATGCCTTATTATCTCTGCTTTATAATCTATCTTAAAAAGATCCATATCCGATCTTAAAAGATTATAGAATTTATTATTATCGACATTCAGATTTTTGAGAAAAAGCACAACATCCTTATACTGAAGGTTATTATCTACTCTGATTCCCATCTCTCTTGAAAGATCTTCTCGTGAAAATAGATATTTAATTACAGGCATAATAGCCATAAAATCTACTGAGAAAATATCGAAAATATAAAAGAATCTATCAGGATTCTCTCTGCCCTCTTTATTAAAACATTTGTTAAATATCTCTATATATTTTCTATATATGATATGTTTTATTGAAAGTCTATTCATAGTACTTCTGAAAAAGAAACAATGATTTGGACAACCATAACAGGTTCTCTCAAAGACACCGCTAACATTATGTTTCATTTTTTTTATCAGAGTAAAGTATTCCTTTTTAAGATAAGACGGGATCTGTGTCTCTCTTCCACTTATATGTATCATCCTAATATTCTTTTTTAAAAATAAAGCACCTAATCCATCACCATTTAACAGTTCGTTTCCTGTTATTGAAATATTTGAAAAAATATTCTGAGATACGCTATTTCCTGAAAAAAACACAACATCATAAGGAGAAACAGCCTTTTTCTCTGCAACATTTTTCATCTGTTGATAATCAAAAGCAGCTAGTTCTCCAGAAGGGTTAAAAGATATCTCTTCCTTATCAATAATAATGCTATAAAGAGATTTTCCCGGGAACCCACCTTTTATGACTATTGCTTCAAGATCTGAAGAATATATTATTCCACCTAAAGTCCCTGACACTATTGCATATGATAAAGTCTTTAGCAGTGGTTTGTAATAGACTACGTAGGAATGACAAGCTCCTGGCAAAAGACCTGAAAGGGCTCCACGAACAACAACAAGGTCATCTTTACTACAAAATTTATCATAAAGTTCATAACCTAAATATAATCCTTTCTTCATTCTTGAAACGGATTGATATTCAATCTTTTTATTTTCAAGATCTAAAATAAGTACTTTACTCATTGTTTTCCACCATAATAAACACATCATTCGGACAATGCATCGCACATATACCACAATGTCTGCAGATCAAAGGTATTCCATCGTTTGAAGCCTGTAGAAAATCATATCTGCAATGACTTATACAATTTCCACAACGAATACACTCAACATTCTTATCTACTTTAACGCCACCATTTTCACGCTTTATAAGATAACCTGACGGACATGCCTCCACACATGGTGCATCCTCACAGGATAGACATATCTCTATTTTTGATATTCCTTCATTGAAAGGAGATTTCTCTATTCTAAGCGCAGCAGTAAAAGGCGGATAATAATTAGCCGTTGCACAGGAAGTAATGCATATACCACATCCTGTACATTTCTCATGATTGACTACTGTAAGTTTTTTTGCCAAGTCTTATACCCCATTATCTTATATATGAGTTTTGCGACAGTTGAAGCATTTGAAGGTTCATTACCCCGAAGTTCCACAACATCACAACCTATTACATTATGCTTTTCAAATATCGCTTTTAAAGTCTTCATTATATCATACCACATTAGGCCACCAGGTTCAGGAGTTCCGGTATCCCATACTAATGACGGATCAAACACATCTATATCAAAAGTAATGTATACTTTTTCATGTTTGATATTTTCCAAAAGTCTATTTATTGAGGTATTAAGATCATTATGAATATCAAGTGCAGTTATCGTTGTTATTTCTGAATTTCGAAGAAAATCCTTCTCTTCCTTATCCATACTTCTGATGCCAAATTGAACTATATTATCAACACCTCTTTTATATAGGTTTCCCATAACACACGCATGAGAATACTCACAACCTTCATAATCTTCCCTGACATCAGCATGAGCATCAAAATGTATCACAGTGAAATCCCCATGGAGCTCTTTATGAGCCTGAATAAATCCAAGCGAGACTGAATGTTCTCCGCCAACTTCAATAAAAAACTTATCTTTAGTGATTACCTGTCTTGAGGCTTCAAGTACTCTTTTATACATATTCTCAGGAGAAGATGCATCTGTCTCAACAAAATTAAGAGTATGTATTCCTTCAAGATACGGTTCGTTATCAAGCTCCATATCATACCATTCAAGGTTTATAGAAGCTTCAATAATTGAAAGTGGTCCACGACGGGTACCCGTCAGATACGATGTTGTAGCATCGTATCCGACAGGCATTATTACAAAATAAGAATTATCTAACTTACTGTATTTCTCATCAATTCTTAAAAAGTTTAGTGGAGGTTCAAAAAGGCTCAAGCAAAATCCTCCATAAACGCTATATATGCTTTAATAGTAGCGTAAAGATCGACTTTAGAGATTATCTCATAAGGCGAATGGAGTCCAAGTAGAGGAACACCACTATCAAGTACTTCTGTATTAAGATTACAAAGGTAGTTAGCGATAGTTCCGCCACCGCCTCCATCTACTTTACCAAGACAGTTAAGCTGCCATGGTATTTTATTTTCATCAAGAAGTCTTGTTATATTAGTCAAAAACTCAGGACTAGCTTCGTTAGAACCACCTTTTCCTCTTCCACCAGTATATTTGTGAAAAAGCGGTCCGTATCCAAGTCTAGCTGAATTTCTTGGATCATAAGCACCTTTGAAAGTTGAATCTACAGCTGGAGCTACATCAGCTGATATTCCAAATGAATTGGTAAGGGTTCTCTTAAGCATTAGATCATTATAGGTCTTATTTGTCTTTTCAAGAAGAAGTCCAATAAAGTATTCAAAGAATATTGACTGAGCACCAGTATTTCCGGTACTTCCTATTTCTTCTCTATCAAACCAATATGAAAGAACTGTATTTTTTGGTTTCTTCATATCTATAAGAGCTCTAAGTGATGCATAAGCACAGACTCTATCATCATGACCGAATCCGCCGATCATTGAAGAATCCATTCCGATATTTAAAGCTGGAAGCGCAGGCACGACCTGAAATTCACCGGTTATGATATCTCTTTCTTCGATTCCGTATTCTTTGTTAAGGATAGAAAGGATATTTTCTTTAAGAAGTTCTTCTTCTTTAGCATCCTTACCTTTTCCTTTTTTATATACTGGTTTTGAACCAAGAAGTACGTTCAGTTCTTCACCTTTTATTACTTCACTTTCTTTTCTACCAGCCATACCTTTAGAGATATGAATAGCAAGGTCAGGAATCACAACAGCATTCTTTCCATCATCTCCAAATTTTATCCTGACTTCTTTTCCATCTTTAAGGTATACAACACCGTATATTGCAAGAGGAATATTGATCCAATGATGCTTTTTGACTCCACCATAATACTGAGTCTTTGCAAGTACCATCTTCTCATCTTCATAAATAGGGTTTGGCTTTAAATGAAGCATAGGAACATCGATATGTGAAACAATGTAATTAACACCATTTTTGATCATATCATTTTTACCAAGTATTCCTGCAACCATTGATTTTTTCTTATTGACCATATAGAACTTAGTTCCAGGTTTAAAGGATTTGATCTTATCAAATTCTTTATAACCATCTTTTTTCAAAAATGAGATAATAGTGTCTACTGAAGTTCTTTCTGTCTTTGACATATCCAGAAAATTTCTGTACTCATCAGAGATCTGTTCGATCTTCTTCTCATCTTTCGCATAGGTTTTCCATGCATTTGTCTTCTCATAAGAGAACTTTTTTTCTTTTTTTGTTTTTGCTTTTGCCATATTACATCTCCCTTTGTTTTTTATTTTTTAATTCTTTTTCGATCTCTTTTCTTTTTGATTCATATCCCTCTCTACCCATAAGAGCATAAGTCGCTACCTTTCCAGCTTCAACACCTGGCTGATCAAATGCATCGATATTGAACAGCTCCCCAGCAAAAGCGGTCATGACTTCAAGCATATAGAAAAGCTGACCGACATGATACTCATCTATGACGGGTAAGATTATGGAAGTGTTGGGTCTATTTGCACTGGTAAGTGCAATTTCTGTTGCTTTTTTCTCGTTATTAATAAGTGTATCAAGTGTCTGACCACATAAATAATTAAGTCCTTTTATCTCAGTAAATACTTCAGGTATCTTTACTGTGTTTCTAAACTTTTCGACCTCAATAAAGGTGATCAGTTTATCGAAAGGTCCTTCAATATATAGTTGTACTTGAGAATGTTGATCAATAGCACCAACTGATTTAGCCGGAGTTATACCGACATTTTTACCTTTATTATCGATCTTACCTAAAGATTCGGCCCATAGCTGTCTAAACCAGTCAGAAAGTGATGCAAGGTTATCAGCATATGGCATCAAAACGTTTATATTAACATCTTTATCTCTGTAAAGGAGATAATGAATAAGTGCAGCCATATAAGCAGGATTCTTCTCGATGTCACATACAGAACATATCTTATCCATATCTGCTGCTCCCTGAAGAAGCTTTTCTATATCAACACCAGTAAGAGCTGCTGGAACAAGACCAACAGAAGAAAGCACTGAGAATCTTCCACCGACATTATATGGAACTACAAAGGTATCAAGTCCAAGTTTAGCTGCTATCTTAACAAGGTTTCCGTTTTCCTTATCAGTTGTAATAATAAGGTTTTCTTTAATTTTTTCCGGAGCATTTTCTTGAAGAAAATCATAAAGGACCATGAAGTTTGTCATAGTCTCAGCAGTTGAACCGGATTTTGTTATAACATTAAAAACTGTTTCTTTAGGGTCTAGTATCTCAAGAAGATGTGCCATCTTCTCAGGGTCTACATTATCAGCAAAATATATTTTTGGAAGACCTGTATCCCTATCGTTATGATATACACCGTTAATAGCATCATTAAGTGTGATATTACCAAGTGATGAACCACCGATACCAATCACAACAACATTTTTTATATTTATATATTTCTTTTTAAGTTCATTTATTTTATTTACAAGTTCTTTATCATAAGGGAGATCAAAAAAACCAAGAGTCTTGTTTTTTCTTTTTTCTAAAAGATCTTTATGATGTCTTTCCAGGTTTTCCTTTGCATAAGAGAGTATATCATCGTATTTAAGACCTTTGTCACCTACGTTTTCATAAAGGGAGTTTTCGAATCGATATCTGATAGTCACATTGACCTCCTGATATAAGGTATTTTTATTAAAAATTAACCTGTTATACTGTTAAGGTCATTATATAGAAAAGCTTAAATTTATTCAATGTCAAAAAAGCAGGAAATAGGGAAGACGATTTTATAAATTAAAAACTCTTTCTGTTTTCTGTAATATTTTTTGTTTTAATTCACATTACACTTTACCCATATCGCTTTACGTTGTTCCTTTCACATATCACTTTGTAAATTTAATATATCAAATGAAAAACCATCATCTACTAAAGCTTGCCTACACTTCAAAGCGAGAGTAATTTATGTATCTTAATTCAAAACACTAATCGGTGTTAACGGGAGTTCTGTTTCACTCTCCGCACGTAAATCGTTTTGGGTAAGTGCTACGAGCAATACTTCCTTGTATCTAACACACAGTGTTTTTTGAGTCTGTTCGCATTCATTAATAACCGTTCAAGAAATCATCCAGAATTTTGATGAAACTTACAAACAAATTCTTGTTCCATAGCTTTTCAAAAAAATTAAAGTACAAGAATAAACGATGCAGACTTGCTTGATTGTAAGTCAAAGAAGTTTGACATAGTAATTTAAGATTTTTTGTAAAGCCCTTCGGGAAGTTATCTAGTTCATCATCTTTAAACAAATAT
>PKTG01000076.1 GCA_002869225.1 Candidatus Muiribacterium halophilum
CCAAACCCCATGTTTTAAACCCCTTGATAAATAAACTCTTTCTAGTTATCATTCTCACATGAACAACAAATATTTCAAAGTGATGATGATAGGAGATGTTATTGGAAGAACCGGCAGGACTTTGCTTCTTGATCATCTTATGGAGATCAGAGCGGTTGAGAATATAGATATTGTCATTGCAAACGGTGAGAATTCAGCTGGTGGACTTGGAATAACAAGTAAAACCTACAGAGCAATGAAGCAAGCTGGTGTTGATATAATAACACTGGGGAATCACCTTTGGGATAAGAGTGACATATATTCTATAATCGAAAACGACGATGTTATTCGTCCTTTAAATTATCCTGGAAAGGTAGAAGGCGAAGGTGTAAGGATCTTTGAAGAAGCTGGTCTGAGATTTGCTGTTGTTTCACTTCTTGGTAGAGTATATATGCCTAGAGGAGAATGTCCTTTTAGAGCAATGGATAAGGTCATAGAGAATCTTAAAAAAGATGGGATCAATATAATAATAGTTGATTTTCATGCTGAAGCGACATCTGAAAAGATAGCTATGGGGTTTTATCTTGATTCAAGAATATCATTGATAGCGGGAACTCATACTCATGTTCAGACAAATGATTCTCGTGTGCTATCCGGTGGTACAGGATATATAACCGATATTGGTATGACTGGCGATAGAGAAAGTGTTATAGGTATTGATAAAGACATAATAATAGAAAAATTTCTTTTGCAGCAACCCAGAAGGTTTAAAGTTGGTAATAAAAAGCCTATGATAAACGCTGTTATTGCTGCCGTAGACAAGAAGACAGGACTTTGTAAAAGTATAAAAAAGATTAACAAAGACCTTGACTTTTAAAAAAAAATAATTCAAACTGATATTAGTTTAGACATCTAAAAAATCTAAACAGTCTAAACAAATGGGCTAGATAGAAAAGCTGGAACACGAGTTTTGGACTTTCCTGTTGGCTGAAAATTTGGAGGAAGAGATGAAAGGTACTGTCAAGTGGTTTAACGACAAAAAAGGATTTGGATTTCTGACAACTGAAGAAGGAAGTGATGTTTTTGTACACTTCAGCGCAATTCAGGATGATGGCTTTAAGAGCCTTGATGAAGGTCAGGAAGTTGAATTTGAAGTCGAAGACGGACCAAAAGGCCCGCAGGCCAGAAATGTAAAGAAAATCTAAAAAAACAGCCGGGTTTTCCCGGCTTTTTTTTTTACAAAACAAACAATCATTGGAATTCAATTATGTTTTATAAAGATCAGGATCTTAAATTTTTAAAACCCGCTCCTTTACTAAGAGAGTTGTCTATACTTTCTCAGCTGGAAAAAGAACCGAACACGAGTCAGCAACGTTTATCCCGTATAACTGGTATCTCGGTTTCTATGGTAAACAGATATATATCAAACTTTTCCGATGATAAAGTCATAAATATAAAAGGTAAGACCAACAGGAATACAAAATATCTTCTTACTGTAAAAGGTCAGGAATATAAAAGAAGACTTCTTATATCTTATATGATAGAGACGGTTAAACTATATAAAGATGCTAAATCAGAATTTGCACTCAAATTTAGAGAATTATCCTTAAAAGGTGTTAAAAAGATAGTGTTTTATGGAGCTGGAGAGACTGCTGAGATAGCTATTCCTGCTGCGGTAGAATCTGGTTTCAAAGTGATTGCACTTGTCGATCAGAAAAAAGAAAAACAGGGGCAAGTTGTTGGCGGGATTTTGGTAGTATCACCGAGTATGCTTGATACAATGGATTATGATGCTATAATAATAAGTTCCTATGGTTATACTAATGAGATATATACAAGAGTAAGTAAGTACAAGAAAAAAGATAAAATTATATTAAAGCTTTAACATGAAAAAACATAATACTCCCATAATAATAATTCTTATAGGTATACTTCTAAGACTGGTTTATCTGTATTTTTTCAAGGATAATACAATGAATTGGGATGAGCTTTTTCCAATGGCATTCTCGCTATCCTGTAATAGTTATTTTGATCTTGTCAAAAAACTTGCTTTAGAGGATTGTCATACTCCTTTATTTGTTCTTATTTCAAGGTTTTTTATTTCTCTTGGAGATGATAGATTTTTCCTTTTAAGGACTATGAATGTTTTCTTTTCCTCTTTAAATCTGTTTTTTTTCTATCAGATGATGAAAAGATATTCTAAAAATAAAAAGATAGTAATCATGAGTCTTGTATTTATGTCTCTATCTCCATGGATGCTGAAAGAATCAATAAGGGTATTTAGATACACTACTTTTTTAACATTCGTATTGCTTTCCTATATATCTTTTTTTGATCTTTATCATAAAAGAAATAAGAAAAATACTATTTTTTATATAATATCCACTCTTCTTTGTTTTTACACTCATTACTATGCTCTATTTGTATTTCTTCCACAGTTTATATTAGGACTTTCAAAAAGATCGGATAGGAAAAATTACTTTTTTGTTGATATTTTGATTGTAGTATTTTATTTGCCGTTTTTGTTATACTCAAATTCATCACCGTTAAATCCAAATTTTTATAAGACCACTTTAAAAGGATCCATTGGGTGGCTGGTTCCGGTTGATTTTTCAAAATTTTTCACAAGGATGTTAACAAATTATTTAGTATATGATCTTAATTTATTTGTTGATTTGATAGGAATACTTGTCGCTGTAATATTGATCTATACATTTATTAAAAGTGATAGATTCATAAAAATGGTTTTATTTTTACCACCAGTTCTTTTGACGATCACCGCATTTATATTCCAGTTTATCTTCAAACAGGGACTTGTAGAATACAATCATTTTGTGTTTACCATTCCTCTATTTTTTTATTCTTTGGGAGTTTTCTTTTGCCACAAAAAAAGGTCTTTGCTTATTCCAATCCTCATAACTATATTTATATTCAGCATATCACTTCATCTTTTAAACAATACTGGTGATATGTTTGATCTTTTTGTGAAGGATATACTTGCTAAGCATGCAGATTCAAAGACTATGGTATATATATTTCCGGCTTATTATTTTATAAACGTTCGATATTATCTTAGTGATTTTCCTACAAAGATAAATGTCATACCGCTCGATTTTGATCTGGAAAGTCTCAAGCGTTCTTTTCAAAACAAATACTATAATAAAAGAATATTCTTTGTCAGAAATATGACAGGTGAATCGCTTCATCATGGAAAGATAAATAAGCTGCTTGATTATCTTCGCTCAAGAAAGGATCTTTTGAGTAAGACTTATTCAAATCAGGTATCCTTATTTTTTCAACCATATGACAAGATAGACAAAAAAACACTTGATTCTTTTAGCGAAAAGGGTAAAGGGAGAGCTTTTTTTATTATGAGTATAACTGAGAGTGAGAAGCTGCTTACCATAATCCTATGTCTGCTGTCTTTTTTCAGTCTAGCTTTTGAGATAATCAAAGAGAGAGATTAACATCTCGACATTTTTAGGTTGTTGTATTATAATATCTACTATGACTTTATATGATTTTTTTGGTGTTGAGAACATTGAAGAACTTGAACTTGATAATATTATGAGTCTTGTTGATAACAAGGTGAGTGAAAGTCTTCATCTCGATTATAAAAGAGAACCCTGGGGAGAGCATGAAAGCTCAAACAGAGAGATGGCAAGAGACGTATCCTCATTTGCAAATGCTCATGGCGGTTTTATAATTGTTGGTATTGAAGAGGATAATGATGGAAAACCTGCAAATATTGTAGGTCTTGATAATGAAGACAAGACTATACTTAGAATAAGGCAGGTGTGCCACGCGGGTATTCAGCCTCTGATAACAGGTCTTAAGATACATCCCGTTCGAATAGATGAGAATTCTTGTCTGATAGTCATATATATTCCTGAGAGTTTTACAAAACCTCATATGGTCCTTAATGAATATCGATGTTATATGAGGTATTAACGTGGTAAGAATCCTATGAATATATATCAAATAGAAGAATCAATTAAAAGTCGTGAGAAAAATCGTGAAAAAGTAAGGACTTTTCTTGATAAAAGGAATAGAGAGCTTTTAAAACTGGTTAAGAACAACAGTGCAATGAATATCTCTATAGTTCCGCATGTTCTTGAGAAGGAAAGATTTGATATATTTTCACGACATACAGAGAGGACTCTTGAGAATTTTGTCAGAAAGAATATAGTGAGAAACAGGTTTATACCGACTTTTGATGGTTTTCTTTCACCTGGCGATACAGAGTCCCATGAGTATGTACAGCTTCTTGTAAGGGCTAATGGATATATAGAATATTTCCAATATCTTCCTTTCAGAGATAAGCTTCCTGCAAACTGGTTCAGAGATGAGCTTGAAAAACTTCTGGAAATAACAGATGAGTTTTACAGGGATCTTGATATCAATTTTAGAGGCTGGATACATGTAGAGTTTTACAATATGATAAACTATACTTTGAAGATCGAAGATATTTCTGAGAAAGAGCAAAGCCATCTTCTAAGAAATCGTGATGGTTATTTCGAACTTCCTAGTGTAGCTTTCGAGGAATATTCATGTGAAAGGACAAGACTTGTAAAAAAAGTAAACGATTTTCTTTGGAGAAAGTTTGGTATAACACGCTCAAATGTTTAAGCGTAAAGCGTAAAGCGAAACGGGTAATAAATTGGTGAATGGTGAAAAGAAAAAACTTTTCTGTAAAGCGTGGGGTTTGGAATTTGGTGTTTGGGGTCTGGGTTGGTTTTGATCTTCCCAAAATCCGGAGTTTTAAGGAATTAAATAATGGATAGTCTGTTTTTGAAAAAAGTCAGGACAGAAGCTGATATTTACAAGATACCAAGGATAAAAGATGAAGGGTTTGAGTTCATCAAACAGCTTGTTATCGATCACAAGATAGAGAGTGTTCTTGAGATAGGTTCCGGGAATGGTTATTCTACCTTGCTTTATTTCACGCTTCCGTATGTTAGAAAAATACTGACTTTTGAATACAATCCAAAAAGATATAATCTGGCCAGACATAATCTTAAAAATAATAAGAACATAAGGATACTAAATCAGGATTTTCTTGAATACTTTGAATCTGGAGAAAGGTTCGACCTTATATTTATAGATGGTATGAAAAGAAAATATATAGATTTTTTCAAACACTCTCTTAGATTTGCAAAACATTCGACAATATTTATATCTGATAATATAAACTTCACCGGTTTTGATAAAAAAGATTCTATACCTAAAAAACATCAGAATATTGTTAAAAGTCTGAAAGAATATAGAGAGTATCTAACTAAACTTGATGGCTTTGATACAAAGATATTTCCGGACAAAGGTGATGGAATAGCGATTACTAAGAAAAGATAAAAACAGGGATTAGGATTTAGGAATTTGGGATAAAGCTGGATTTTGGTTTTTGGAGAAGATCTTGAAATTCCCAAACCCCAAACCCCAAACCCCAAACCCCTAGATTTTGCTACTCTCTATTTTCTAATTCCTGCTTTTGTCGACATATCGGTGTATCGAAATATCGTGTTTCTTCTGCTTCTCCCCGTTTCGCTTAACGCTTAACGCTTTACGAAAAAGGTTTTCCTATTCACCATTCACCTCTCACTACTCACAATTCTCATACTTGTTTTTCTTGTTTAAGGGTAGTATCATAACGATGAATCCTATGATCAATTAGCTCAATCATAGCTTTGAAAAAAATTTTTTAAAACAAGACATTTTCGAAGAAAACCTACATGGAGTGTAAGTTGATGAGAAATAACGAAGTTTTTGAGAATTTTTACAAAGCCTTTCAGGAAGCCATATTCAAGGAATATTTTTCAAGATATCTTCTTGACAGAGCTGTAGGCTATGCCTGCTAAAATCTCTAAAAAAATCTTGCACTTGACTATTGCTTCTATGTTTTGAGATAATTGGTCAGAGGATTCATATATGAAACGAGATAAAGGAAAAGTACTTTTATTATTTACCGGTGGAACTATAGCCATGAAAAAGGGACTGGATGATTCTCTTGATGTTACTGACATGCTCATCGAAGAACATCCTGAGTTTTCTAATATAATAGAATCTGTTCAAGACAGAGCCATTGTAGATATTGAATTTCTTTTTAACATAGATTCTACAAATGTTGATGTCGAGTGTTGGCAGAAGATCGGTAAGACCATATATGAAAAATATGATGACTACGATGGTTTTGTGGTAAGTCATGGTACGGATACTCTTGCATATTCTGCATCGGCTATATCTTTTATGCTACAGGGAATAGGAAAACCTGTGGTTTTTACAGGTGCGCAACTTTCCCTTAAAAATGTCTATACAGATGGAACAAATAATCTTATTAACTCTATACTTCTTGCAGCAAATTATGATATCGGAGAGGTGTGTATTCTGTTTGGTACTCAGATAATAAGAGGGACTCGTGGTAGAAAGATCAGTGCTTTTGATCTCCAGGCGTTTACTTCGATCAACTCTGAACCTCTTGGTACAATAGGGCTATTTTTCAAACTCTCAAAAAATGTTATGTGGAGAAAAGATATACTCGGCATAAACTATAGAGACCAGTTTGACTCAAATGTGGTATATGTCAAAGCTCATCCAGGTCTAGATAGCAAGATGTTCAAGAATATGACTGCAGATGCCCGCGGAGTCGTGATCGCAGGATACGGTGCAGGAAACGTACCGGAAAGACTTCTTCCAGATATTTTTGAAGTGGTTGAAAAGGATGTTCCTGTTGTTGTCTGTACACAATGCCTAGTCGGAAAGATAGAACTTAAGATGTATAAAGTCGGTTCTTCACTTGAGAAGATGGGTATAATATCGGCTTATGATATGACTCCTGAGGCAGCTACTGTAAAACTCATGTGGTGTTTGGGTCAGACCGACAATCTTGATGTGATCAGATCATATTTTTCAAGAGATCTGGTTGGAGAACTTTCCTAGATGAAGATTGCTTTAAATCAAATAAATCCTAAAATTGGTGCTTTTGAAAATAACCTTTTAAAAATAAAAGAAAACATTGTGAAAGCATCTGAACAAAAAGTCGATATATGTATATTTCCTGAACTCTGTGTCTGTGGTTATCCGCCTATTGATCTTCTTGAAAGAGGCTATTTCATTAGAAAGTGTAAGGATTCCATTGCAAAGATCTGTGAGATATCAAAAAAATATAATGACATGGCTTTGATAATAGGTTCTCCTATGGAAGAGGATGGTGAACTTTTTAATTGTGCTGTAGTCGTAAAAGATGGAAAGATCGATTATATATGGAAGAAAATATTGTTACCTCATTATGATGTGTTTGATGAAAAAAGATATTTCATATCAGGCGATATAAAGGCTCCATATATATTTAAAGGTAAAAAGATTGCTATAAGTGTATGTGAGGATATCTGGCCTGTAAGAGAGGATACGAACAGATCCTATAGCGATGATCTTGTAAATAGAATAATTCCCAAAGATGCAGATTTTATAGTGAATATCTCAGCCTCACCTTTTTATGATGGGAAGATAAAAAAGAGAAGAGAACTGTTTAAGAGTATAGCGAAAGTAAAAGGAAAAATATTTGTTTATGTGAATCAGGTTGGTGGAAACGATGAGATAATCTTTGATGGAAGTAGTTTTGTTCTTAATAGCTTTGGAGGCTATATCTTTAATAGTCCTTCTTTTTCTGAATCCTTTGATATAGTAGATCTTTCAAATACAAAAGAGGTTCAGGCTTCTGAAGATGTTGTTGAAAAAAATATACTCGATGCACTCGTTCTTGGTGTAAGAGATTATTTTAATAAACTCGGATTTAAAAAAGCGGTTATAGGCCTTTCAGGTGGTATTGATTCAACACTTGTAGCTTATGTGGCTGTCAAAGCGCTGGGTAGTCAAAATGTTAGAGGAATAACAATGCCTTCCAAGTATTCTTCCGAGGGTAGTATATCTCATTCAAAGATACTTGCGGATAATCTCGGTATAAAGATGATAGAGATTCCTATCGGTAATACTTTTGATAGTTATTTAGATACTCTTGATCCTTTTATGAAGGAGACTACTTCGGATATAACTGAGGAAAACATTCAGGCAAGGATTCGTGGTAATATTCTTATGGCTTTCTCTAATAAGTTCGGTGATATAGTGCTTTCAACCGGAAACAAAAGTGAGATGTCTGTTGGATACTCTACACTTTATGGTGATATGTCTGGAGGCCTTGCTGTCATAGGGGATGTTCCGAAGATAATGGTTTACAGGATATGTGAATATATAAATCGTGAAAAAGAGATAATACCTCGTGAGATAATCGACAAAGAGCCTTCTGCAGAGCTTAGGCCGGATCAGAAGGATAGTGATTCACTTCCTCCTTACGAAATACTTGATTCTATTTTAAGATATTATCTTGAAAACCATCTATCAGCTGATGAGATAATACAAAAAGGTTTCGAAGCTGAGACTGTTAAATGGGTAATAAGTGCTGTTGACCGGAACGAATACAAAAGGAAACAGGCTCCTGTCGTACTAAAAGTGACATCAAAAGCTTTTGGTAGTGGTAGACGAATACCTATAGTAGCTCAGGGAAATGCATAATCTTAAAAGCAGGGATTAGGATTTAGGGATTGGGGGTTAGGGTAGGTTTGATTTCCCCAAAATCCAAAATCCAGTTTCAGCCCAAATTCCAATTTTGGTTCTTTGGTCTTTCTGAGCATTTTGTTCTTGACAACTCTTAAGGTCAGTGGTAAAATACGCATACTTTTAAGCGAATGACAGCTTAAATGTATATATCATATATTTTTAAATATATATAAAAAAACAGGAGGAGAAAGATGCCTACAATTAATCAGTTAATTAAGCATGGGCGTAAGCAGATCAAAGATAAGACTAACTCTCCAGCTCTTAAATCTTGTCCTCTGAGAAGAGGAGTTTGTACTAGGGTATATACAACTACACCTAAGAAACCTAACTCCGCACTCAGAAAAGTAGCAAGAGTTAGACTTACTAGTGGTCACGAAGTTACAGCTTACATCCCTGGAATAGGACACAATCTTCAGGAAAACTCGATTGTTCTTATCAGGGGCGGAAGAGTTAAAGACCTTCCAGGTGTTAGATATCATATCGTTAGAGGAGCTCTCGACACTGCAGGTGTTCAGGACCGAGGAAAATCAAGGTCTAAATACGGTACTAAAGCTCCTAAGAAGAAATAGGGGGATTTAGATGCCAAGACGAAAACGAGCGCAAAAGAAAACTTATGAACCAGATCTAGTTTACAACAGTAGAGTAGTCACTAGATTCATCAACAACCTTATGAGAAAAGGTAAAAAAAGTACTGCTGAAAAGATCTTTTATTCAGCTATGGATATCATCAAAGAAAAAACTGGTGAAAATCCAATCGATCTATTTGAAAAAGCTATGGAAAGTGTTGGACCACAGGTCATGATCAAATCCAGAAGAATCGGTGGAGCTACTTATCAGGTACCACTAGAACTTTCTCCTAACAAAAGAGAAGACACTGCGATCAAATGGCTTATTCTTTATTCTAAAAAGAAAAGCGGAAGACCAATGGCTCAGAGACTTGCTGAAGAAATGCTTGACGCTGCAAAAGGTGAAGGAGCTGCTTTCAAAAAGAAAGAAGATACTCACAGAATGGCTGAAGCAAACAAAGCTTTCTAACATTTTAGATTTTAATTTAAGCTTTACAGTATAAGGATGTATATGGAGAATTCGTTAAAGAAGACAAGAAATATTGGAATAATGGCTCATATTGATGCCGGAAAGACCACTACAACAGAACGTATTCTTTATTATACTGTAATTGTTCACCGAATGGGAGAAGTCCATGAGGGAACAGCCACAATGGACTGGATGGTCCAGGAACAGGAGCGAGGGATAACCATAACCTCCGCTGCAACAACCTGCTTCTGGCAAGACCACCAGATCAACATTATTGACACGCCTGGTCACGTTGACTTTACTGCTGAAGTTGAACGTTCACTGAGGGTATTAGATGGTTCAGTGGCTGTTTTCTGTGCGGTTGGCGGTGTGCAACCGCAATCAGAGACAGTTTGGAGACAGGCGGAAAGATATAAGATTCCACGTATATCTTTTATCAATAAGATGGATAGGATCGGAGCTGACTTTTATAAAGTCGTCCGAGAGATGGAAGAAAAGATACACGCCAATCCGGTACCGATTCAGATCCCTATTATGGAGGATCATGAGTTTGCCGGAATAATAGATCTTATAAAGATGAAACAGATAGTCTACTCTGACGAGAACGGCTTGAAGTTCACTTTTGAAGATATACCTGAGAAGTATTTAGAAAAAGCTAATGAGATGAGAGAAGCTCTTATCGATCAGGTAGCGGAATTCGATGAAGAGCTTATGATGAAGTTTCTAGAAGGTGAAAAACTGACAGAGCATGAACTTACATCTCTTATCAGAAAAGCTGTCATATCAAATTCAATACACCCTGTACTTTTAGGATCATCACTCAAAAACAGAGGTGTTCAAAGACTTCTTGATCTTATAGTCGAGCTTTTACCTTCGCCACTTGATGTACCGCCGGTTGAAGGAATCGATCCAAAGAACGATGAGAAGATAACCCGAGAAGCGAAAGCATCTGAACCTTTAAGTGCTATTGCTTTTAAAGTTGTATCTGATCCTTTTGTCGGAAGACTTACATATGTAAGGGTATATTCCGGAAAGCTTAAACTCGGACTTAACGTCTATAACTCGACGAGAAACGAGAATGAAAGAATATCTAAGATACTTCGAATGCATGCTAACTCACGAAAGGAACTCAAAGAAGTTGGTCCTGGCGAGATAGTTGGAATAGTCGGTTTTAAAAACACCTTTACAGGAGATACTATCTGTCAGAAGGATAGAAAGATAATCCTTGAGGAGATGAACTTTCCGACTCCAGTCATATCTATTGTACTTGAACCTAAGACTCAGGCTGATATGGC
>PKTG01000022.1 GCA_002869225.1 Candidatus Muiribacterium halophilum
AAGTTAGCTTCAAAGTTAATGGAAGGGGATTCAGAGATATTAAAAAAGATACAGAAAACATTTGGTGAAGAGTCTGTTGTAAATGGAATGCTAAATAGGAAATTGTTAAGAAAAAAATTGTTTTCTGACAAAAAAGAGCTTAAGAAGATGAACGATATAACCAATAAGGTTCTAAGAGAACATGTGGCAGAAATAATACAAAAGATGCGTAGGATAAATAAATATAGTTTTATTGTTGTTGAAGCCGCTGTGTTATTTGAATCAGGTTTGTACAGATTAATGGATAAGAATATATGGGTTGATGTATCTATCGAAAATTCAGTAAAAAGAGTCAAGACAAGAGATAATAATACAGAAAAGCAAGTCAGAGATATATACTTGCGACAGACAGAACTTGAAAATATAAAGGGAAATGTTGATATTTTGATCTCAAACAACGGTAGTAAAAGTGAATTAAGAAAGACCTTTAACAAAACTGTCTTACCTGAGTTAATGAACTTATGATATTGCTTTATTTTCTTCTTTTCGTCAGACTTACAATCAATTCTTTTAATTTTATTATTGTAAAGTATCTCTCACCAGAGTTAAATCCTCTGCATATAAACACATTAAGAGCGATCTTCACCTTTTTGCTTATATTTATCTTTTTTAGAAAAAGACTTGTCTTTAAAAAAGAAGCTATAAAGACATCTATGCTTTTAGGAATTCTCTCAGTGGGGCTTAATCAGACTCTATTTGTATTAGGCGGTACTATGACGGTATCACCTCATATGGCTGTTATATATTCATCAATTCCTATTATTATCTATATGTTTTCTATTTTTTATAAACTTGAAAAAGCTTTGATTTCAAGAATAATAGGCATATTTGCAGGTTTTTCAGGTATAGTTCTTATAATCAGCGAAAAAGGTCTTAACTTTGATAATGAATTATTTAAGGGAGATCTTGTGATATTGTGTGGAGCTTTTGCCTGGAGTTTTTATACTATATATACAAAAAAACAAAAATTTTTTAAAAACTCGACTACACTTACTTTAAATACGCTTTTTATGGGTGGTCTGCTTTACAGCGTCTTTGGTGTTCCTTTTTTTGTTTTTTCATATGATCCAATTATTTTCAAGATGTCAAATATGTTAATAATATTTTACTTTGCTTCTATAACCTCGATTCTTTCCTATATAATCTGGAATTTTGTTATAAATGGTATGGATGCATCGCTTGCTTCTTTAGTTCAGTCAGGACAGGTAATAATGACGACGCTGCTTTCAATAGTGATATTTGACTATGAACCTGGAATAAGATTTTATATAGGAGCGTCGGTAGCGCTTATTGCGATAGTTCTAACACAGATAAAAGCAGTGAACGGTAAACATTTCGTAAAGGGTAAAGTGTGAAGCAAAAAGGGTAAAAATTAAAGATCGTGGGGGTTGGAATTTGGTGTTTGGGTTGGAATGGTTTTTCCAAAATCCGAAATCCAGATTCATCCCAAAATCCAGTATTTAATAACTGATTCTTGTGTATAGTCTCGCAGCTGCTTCGGATATTAATTTTAAAGTATTAAGATCGTATTTTTCTTCAAAATAATGGAAGAGTTCGTGAAGGATAATTTCAGTCTCATCATCTTTATTTTCAGGATTGATAAATATTTCTTTGTTTTTGTACTTTCCTTTGAACTTCATCTTTTTATAGGTGATTTTGATACTTTCTTTTTCAATGATTTCATTTACAGGAATATTGGGTATGTTTCTCTTAACTCTCATTAGGTGAAGGGAAGCTAAAGGAAATATAAAACCAGGAATATTTCCTTTATGCTTTATCAGATCGATTATTAGCATATTTATAGGTCCATTGTATTAAAATTTAAGTCCCGTTGAAAAGCTTAAAATATGCTCGGGTTTTCCCTGTTCATTTATTATTCTCTTATTTTCAAGTGATAGTATACTGCCTTTTTTCGTATCAAAATCAATTTTTGTTGTGATATAGACGTTTTTACTATCCTTGTTTAGAGAGAAATCAGAAAGGTCAGCATCCTTGTTTGTGTACTCTATTGATGCTGTAAGTCCTGGTATTTTCCCTTTCAGAATATTTACTTTCATTCTAAGCTCTGGCTGAATCTCATAACTATCATATTCCTGATACCAGAATTCGAATCTTGCAATATCTATAAGATTATATGATCCTCTAATGTGGATTGCTCTTACGCTGGATCTTCCACGACTAGCAAAGTATAAAAGATCAGAGTATTTACGGTTCTTTTCTATTTCATACTCATTGTTAAAATAAGCTGTGATATAGTCAGAATCAAAAGAGGTAAACTCTATTAAGAACTTTGCTCTGAAGCCGGAGTCGTATTCAAGTCCAGTCGTAAAAGAATCTCCATAATTATTGATCTTTACATAATCCTCATATAATCGTATATCTTTTGAAAAATGTTTAAATACAAGAGTCGAGAAGTCAATCCCGTAAAAAGTTAATTCATCTCCTGTAAGATCATTTGAATCAGGATCTCTTTCGACTGCATACGATATTCCTATCTGAACATCGTCATAAGGTACAATATAACCTCTTGTAGCTATTAATTTTGCACTATCAACATCATTTACCAGAAATTCAAAACCATCATCAAAATCGTTTTTTGCTCTTATAAAAAATCCTGTTTTTTTAGGTTTTTCAGGATATCTTGTCTTATTTGAATAATTTCTGACAATAGTTCCATTTCCTAAAGTGACATCTTCAAGGAAACCGATTCGCCAGAATCTGTTGGATCTTTTGTTTCCATATTCGATAAAGTTTATCTTGTTTATCCAGGAAGTATCTCCATTCCAGTTATCCTGATGAATATCTCCATCTGAATCAAGATAATAAGTGAGATCAAGACCAAGTCTTAATTTACCAATGTTAAAATTCGGTTTGAATTGGAATTTAAAGAAGTTTTCCTTGTTCCCGTTTTCATTTTCAAACATCTCTATCCCGTACTGTGTACTTAATCCTTTGTAGACTATTGTCCTTGCATATGAGAACGTAGCATTAGAGATAATAAAGAATATCAAAATAAATAAAAACGTGAACTTTTTATACATCTTACAGATCGACCATTCCAAGTGATTGTCTAAAACCGCATTCAGGACATTTTATAACTTTCATCTTTTTGAGACCATATTCGAATTTCCATTCGAAAAATTCAGATACATCGTTACTGCATTTTTTACATTTCATTTACATCCTCCCCGTTTTTTATAAAATTTGTTTTTAGTTATATGAATTATCGGAAAGATTACCCGTAATATTGAATGTTACTATTGACCATCTGATCAATTAAAAAAATCTTGTACTTGACTATCAGTTCTATTGTTTGCAATAATTAATCAGATGGTTCATAATATGTAAAATTATTATAATTTTATGGAGGAAAAATGAGATTACTTATATGCGATCCAGTAAGTGAAAGTTGTGAAAAAGGTCTTAAAGAGATACCTGGTATCGAGGTGATAACCAAGACAGGTATGACACCTGATGAACTTATCAAAGAGATACCTGGATATGATATTGCAGTCGTTAGATCTGCTACAAAGATGAGAGCTAATATCCTTGAAGCATCTGATCTTAAACTCGTTATCAGAGGTGGAGTTGGACTTGATAACATTGATCTTGTTAAAGCTAAAGAACTTGGAATAACGGTTAGAAATACACCTACTGCAAGCTCAGCTTCTGTTGCAGAACTTGCAATGGCAATGATGTTCACAATAGCAAGAAATCTATATAACTCAACCGTTTCAATGAAAGCTGGAAAATGGGAAAAGAAAAGATTTAAAGGCTTTGAACTTGGCGGAAAGACTCTAGGAATAATAGGTATTGGAAGAATTGGTCAGGAACTTGCTAGAATGGCAAACGGTATTGGAATGAAAGTGATTGCTTTTGATGTAAAACCTCCAGCTTCTGTAGAAGATTACATTAATATGGTGGGAAATATTGACGAATTACTTGCTCAGGCAGATTTTATTTCTCTTCATGTTCCTTTCATTAAATCCGTAGGAGCAATAATCTCTGATGATCAATTTTCTAAGATGAAGGATGGAGTTTGCCTTGTAAATTGTTCAAGAGGTGGAGTAGTAGATGAAAAAGCTCTTCTTAAAGCTTTGAATAGTGGTAAAGTAAAAGCTGCTGGAATTGATGTATATGAGAAAGAACCAACTGATAACACAGAATTATTAGAAAATGAAAACGTATTAGTTCTTTCACCGCATGTTGGTGCACAGACTGCCGAAGCACAGAATAGAGTTGGTGAAGAGATAATTAATATTGTAAAAGACTTTAAATAAACAATAAACTAAAAAAAAGACCTGTCTTTTGACGGGTCTTTTTTATTTTATAAGAGTAAGGCTGGAGGTTTATAATCAACATAACAATAATGATAGATTCTTTTAAAAAAAGTATTTCATCTCTTGAAATATCGAAACTTGTACGAGATGAACTTTTAAAGAAAAAAAATGGATTTGATATTAATATCATTCCAATTGCAGATGGTGGTGAAGGTACAGTAGAAGCCCTGACTTTTAATAAGAAGTTTATTGAAAAAAGGTTTCAAGTAACAGGTCCGTATAAAGATGCTGTAAATTCTTTTTACAACATTTTTGATTCTACTGCATATATAGAGATGTGCAGTGCTTCCGGTTTTTCAGCTTTAGAATCCAAGATACTATCCCCTTATTTTGCAACATCTTATGGAACCGGAGAATTGTTGAAAGATGCTTTTTTGAATAAAGAAGTTGAGAGTATTGTTCTTGGGATCGGTGGAAGTCTTACCAATGATTGCGGAGCAGGTATGCTGCAAGCTCTTGGTATGAAGTTTTCTCTTAAGGGAAAAATACTGGGAAAGGATCTTGGAAATATTGAGTTTATAAATGAAAAAGATTTTCTTAAAGGTATGAGAAAGAAACCGATTACCGTTCTTTGTGACGTTGATAATCCGCTTCTTGGTGAAAACGGAGCAACCATGGTATATGCCAAACAAAAAGGCGCTACTGAAAATCAGATAGATAAACTCGAAGATGGAATTAAAAAGTTTCATAAACTAACAAAGAATATTATAGGCAAAGACCTTTCAGAGATTCCAGGAACAGGAGCTGCTGGCGGTATGGGATATGCTTTGCTGTCATTTTTTGACATCAAATTTGTTAATGGTTTTGATTATATGATGAACGAGTTTGATCTGAAAGAGAACATAAAAAAATCTGATCTGATAATAACCGGAGAGGGAAAATTTGATAATCAGAGTTTTTATGGTAAACCGACAGGCAGAATAATCTCTCTTGCAAAGAAATATAATAAAAAAATAGTTTTAATATGTGGTCAAAGTGAGATCATTGAAAATGATATTTGTGTATATCCTATTTCAGATATAGCAATTGATATGGATGATGCTATGTTAAGTCCTGAAAAATATATAAAAAAAATAGTAAAAGGTCTTAAGTTATGAAAAAGATTCAGTTTGAAGGGTTAAAAGTCCCGGTATATCTATTTTCAGATGAAAAGGATAAGGAAGCACTTGAGCAGGTGTTCTCACTTGCAAGGACACATATTCCTGATGGTCATATAGCTTTAATGCCTGATTATCATCTAGGATATGGAGTACCAATAGGTACTGTGTTTGCAAGTGAAAGATTTGTCGTACCCAACGCGGTGGGAGTTGATATTGGATGTGGAGTCTATGTAATTGAGACTTCTCTTAACGTTCAGGACTTTATGGAAAAAAAAGAAAAGATATGTGAATCTGTGTTTGAAGCTATTCCTACAGGATTTAAATGGAATAAAAAGTGTGTTCAGTCAAATATTTATCTTAATATGCCTTTAAACGAAATACTTATCAGGGAAAAAAGAAACTCACAGAAACAGCTTGGTACTCTCGGTGGTGGAAATCATTTTATCGAGTTTCAAAAAGATAGTTCAGGAAAGATCTATATAATGTTACATTGTGGTTCAAGGAATCTTGGTAAACAGGTAGCTGATCATTATCATGGTATCGCTTTTTCAATGCTAAAAAAAGATAATCCAAATGACGTACCGGCAGATCTAGCTTTTTTAGAGATAAATTCAAACAAAGGAAGAGAATATCTTAACTCTATGAATTTTTGTGTGCTTTTTGCCAAAGAGAATAGAAGATTGATAGGTGAAAAGATCATTTATATTTTAAAAAAGTATTTTAAAGATATTGAGTATGATGTTTTTGATGTCAATCATAATTTTGCGAATATGGAAATAGTTGATGATAAAAGATTACTTGTACATAGAAAGGGAGCTCTTAGCGCAAATAAAGGTGAAAAGGTGGTAATTCCTGGTTCAATGGGTTCTTCTTCTTATATACTCTCCGGAAAAGGAAATACTCTTTCTTTTTGTTCCTGTTCACATGGAGCTGGAAGGTCGATGTCTCGTAAAAAAGCTAAGCAGGAGTTTTCATCTGTAGAGGTCATAACACAGCTTAATAATAAGAGTATTACGGTATATACTGAAAATAAAAAGTTTTTACCTGAAGAATCTGAATTTGCCTATAAGGATATTGAAAAGATCATAGCTTTGCAGAAAGACCTTGTTGAGGTAATAAAAAGAGTCCATCCTGTTGCTGTAATCAAAGGATAGTTGAACATATTACAAAATCATAGTATCATCTTATTAAAACTTATGTAATCTATTATCAAATATCAAAATAGAAGGAAGTGAAAGCAAAGATGTTGAACATAGTTTATTATGGTGACCCTGTTCTTAGAGAAGAATGTGAGGATTTTAAACAGATCGATGAGGAAGCAGTAAATTTGGCTCAGGATATGCTTGTGGCGATGGAAACCTACAAAGGTGTAGGTCTTGCCGGACCTCAGATAGGTATAAGAAAGAAGATATTTGTGATTAAGATGGGCGAGGATGCAAAGCCTTTGTTTTTCTTTAATCCCGAGATCCTTGAGGTATCTGAAGAAGAAAATATAGCGGAAGAAGGTTGTCTGTCCCTACCTGGAATATGGGAAAAGATAATTAGACCTGCAAGTATAAAGCTTAAGTATACTAATGAAAAAGATGAAGAAAAGATAGAACAGATCGATGGTTTTCTAGCAAGAGTTGTTCAACATGAAAACGATCATCTTCATGGTCGTTTGTTTATAGATCATTTATCTCTTGTTAAAAAAAGATTATTAAAAAAAGCGTTGACGAAGATTAAAAATGGTGAGATTGACGAGGAGTATTTACAAGAGAAGGATAGAATATGAATATTGTATTTATGGGAACCCCTTTTTTCTGTATTCCTACTTTGGAAGAACTTTGGAGAGATTATAATGTGAAAGCTGTGGTATGTCAGCCTGATAGAAAAGCTCATAGAGGTCATAAAGTATTTCCGTGTCCTGTAAAGAACTTTGCTGTATCAAAAGGAATATCAGTACTTCAACCTGAAAAAGTAAGAAAAAATGATCAGTTTTTACAGAAACTAAAAAAGTATGAACCGGATATCATAGTTGTAATAGCCTATGGACAGATATTGCCCAAAAGTGTTCTTGATGTAGCACGTCTAGGTTGTATAAACCTACATGCATCACTTCTTCCTAAATACAGAGGTGCATCTCCAATTCAGTTTTCGATAATGAATGGAGATAAAAAGACGGGCGTAACTTCTATGATGATGAATACAAAGATGGATGAAGGTGATATTCTTCTTCAACATGAGATGGATATATCAGAAGTGGATGTAGTAGGTACTCTTCATGATAAGCTTGCACAGCTTTCAGCAAGATGTGCAGTCGAAACAATAGAAGGGCTTAGAGATAAGACTATTGAACCGAAAATGCAGGATCATGAATCAGCGACTTATACGAGATTGATAAAAAAAGAGGATGGAAGAGTGAAATGGGATCAGGATGCAAAAAAAGTATTTGATCATTACAGAGCGATGACTCCATGGCCAGGATTTTTCACCTATTTTGAGGATAAATATATAAAGATAATAGAGTGTCATAAAGGTCAAGGAAGTGGAAGACCTGGTGAGATCTTGAAGACTGAAAATGTTATAGAAATAGCTTGTATGGATGGTTCTATTATAGTCGAAAGACTACAGATGGCAGGGAAAAAAGCTCTGGATACAAAAAGTTTTCTTAATGGAAACTCATGGATGAAAAAAGGAATAGTGTTAAATTAATAAAAAATCTTAAACTTGACATAACAGGCTTTGATTTGTAGTATTTATTGATAAAGAATCCGATTAATATTTGGGAGGAACAATGGCTTTAGATACTTTACAGTGGGTTGTACTTGGAGTACATACAGTTGTAGCAATAGCGATGATAATCATAGTCCTGCTTCAGGCAGACAAAGGTGAAGGGCTTTCCGGAGCTTTTGGTGGTGGAGCTGCACAGGCTATGTTTGGAACAAAAGGTAGTCTGGATTTCTTCGGAAAACTTACCACAGCACTTGCTGTTATTTTCATAATAACATCTCTTACTCT
>PKTG01000123.1 GCA_002869225.1 Candidatus Muiribacterium halophilum
CAAGGTTTATCAGGATAAAGCTGATAATCTTTTCTATATTTTTTCGGTGTAGAATTAGGCATAAAGACATTTGCCCCTCTTTTTAACGCTAACTGTCTGCCGTTATAACTCACAACAGCATCAAAAGCAGTGGTTGCTGGAATATGAGCTTCCTGATTCGTTATCCTCAGGATAGCTATAACGCCTGTGATAAAATCTATATCAATATTACTAGCTATAACCTTATCTTTCAGAGCAGTTTCGGGATGAGAAATAAAAGGTCCAACACCTATCATATCAAGATCAAGTTCTCTACACTTTGCAATATCATTTGCAAGATCATTATCATCTGTTTCCGGAAGTCCAATCATAAAACCTGATCCAGTTTGTACTCCTAGAGCTTTTAAAGTCTTTATACAATCTAATCTGTATTCAAGGTCATCATCCGGATGTATTGCTTTAAAGACTTTTTTATTTGTAGTCTCAAACCTAAGAAGATATCTATCCATACCACATTCTTTCCAATATCTATAGGTCTCTTTATCACGTTCTCCAACCGATACTGTTATTGCGAGTTCAGTCTCTTTTTTTATTCTTTTTAGAAGTTCACCAAATCTTTCCTTTGTAAACGTCACATCTTCTCCGGATTGAAGCACAACCGTTGTCTGTCCGTTACTTTTCAGATTATGACATGCATCGATTATTTCCTGCTCATCTATTCTATATCTTTTAACATCTTTCACCTTACTATTGATACCACAGTATAAACATGATTTTCTGCAATAGTTGGAGAATTCTATAATACCTCTTAGATATACTTTATCTCCCATAAAATGCTTTCTTGTCTCATCTGCAAGCTCATAAATAAAATCCTTTTCACCTTCTTTAAGAAGCGTTATAAGCTCAAGTATCTCTTCTTTTGTAAATATTTCATTGTTCAAAGCTTTTTCACGAATTTTTTCTTTAATCATTAAAAAACTCCTTGAGTTTTTGTTTAGCAGCTTAGCTGCTGATGTATCACTTCGTTCAAGATGAGCCTTTCAGGCTGTGCTTTGCAATTTGCAAAGAGTGAAACCCTTTCATAAAAACCCTTAACGCTTTACCCATTACGCTTTACGTTTTTTTTAATCTGTTCACTCAAAGAAAGTTTGAAATTATTTCAAACTTTCTTTGACTCTATTATGCTCTGCAAGTGTTTTTGAAAAATGGTGTCTACCATTACCTTCAAGAACAAAATAAAGATATTGATGTTCCTTAAAATTATAAACCGATCTCAACGTATCTATTGAAAAGAAACAAATAGGTGTTGGAGGCAGGCCAGCATTTAAATATGTATTATACGGTGATACTACTTCCAGATCCTTATACCAGAGTCTTTTCTTCGGTTTATCGAAAAGATACTGTACAGTTGCACACGATTCGAGTTTCATACCTTTTCTTAATCTATTTATAAAAACTCCTGCTATCATAGCTTTTTCTTCTTTAGTCTTAGCTTCTTTCTCTACGATACTTGCCAGTATTATAGCTTTTTTAAAATCTAACATACCTGCTTTTTTATCTTTGTAAGGGAGATAATAATCTTTGTTGAATTTTTCAAGTGCTAGTTCGATGACCTTTTCATCACTTTTATCTTCCGCATTTACATAAAAAGTATCAGTTGCAAGTAATCCCTGTATATTATTAAAGAGCTTAAGAAATTCATATTTATAAATATTCTTTCCACTTACTTCTTCAATATCAGCATTTATATGATCTTTGATATCTCTGAGTCTTTCTCCTGGTATAAGAGATACTTTTCTCAATTCTAGTTTTCCGCCTCTTAAAAGTTTCTTTCTAATGTCAAAAACATCATATTCTCCTCTAAAAATATAATCTCCTCTTTTTATAAGATTACTATCACCGGTTATCTTAAAAAGGATCTTTAATTGAAGAGTATTTTTAAAAAAAGGACTTATTTTATGAATAAAAGTATTTAATGTCTCACCATTATTTAAATTTATTTCAGTGTTTATATTTATTTTTTGAGTAAAACCTCTCAAAAACATATAAGACACAGATAAAATGATCAATAATAGTATCAAAATAATATATCTAAACTTCAATATCATACTCCTTGATCTTTCTGTATAAAGATGCTCTTGAAATGCCAAGTAGTTCTGAGGAGAGTTTTATATTATTTTTATTCTTTTTCATACACCTTATAATAGTTTCTTTCTCTATTTGTTTTAGATCAAAAGTGCGTTCTTTATTTCTTTTTGATATAAGCATACTATCAGGAATATGACTAATTATCTTATCATCCGCAAAACAGACTTCTCTTTCCACATAAGTCTGTAATTGTCTTACATTTCCGGGCCAATCATATTCTTTTAAAGACCTAACAGTTTTTTCAGAGAAAGTTAATCCTTTTTTATTATATATATCTGAATATTTTTTTAAAAATAGTTCAAGAAGAACAGGAATATCTTTAACTCTTTCTCTTAATGGAAGAACATTTATAGTAAGCCCATTTATCCTATAAAAAAGATCTTCACGAAAAGAACCTTGCTTTACCATCTTGTGAAGATCCCTATTTGTTGCACATACCAATCTAAAATCCGCTTTTTTAATCTTTGTTGAACCAACAGGTGTGTATTCCATTTCCTGCAATAGTCTGAGCAGTTTAGGTTGCACGGAAAGTTCAAGTTCGCCTATCTCATCTAGAAAAAGCACACCTTTCTCAGCTGCTTCTACCTTCCCTTTCTTATTTGAGTTTGCTCCTGTAAAAGCACCTTTTTCATACCCGAACAATTCTGATTCAACAAGTTCTTTTGGAATAGCTGAGCAATTAACCGCGACAAACTCTCCCGAACCCTTTTTTGAATAGATAGACCGAGCAACTACTTCCTTTCCTGTACCACATTCTCCTGTAATTAAAACAGGCAGCTGATATTCAGCTGCCCTGTTAATCAATCTTTTTATATCAATTATGTTCTTGCTGTTTCCTGTTAGAGAAAACATTATCTGATTACATTCTTTTCCTTTATATAATCAACTATCTTACAAGTCATATCTCTTGCAGTTCCTTCTTCGACTATCTCACCTTTACCTTTAGGTGCAGGCTTAAATACTTTTTTAACCTTCGTTGGAGAACCATCGAGACCAAGTCTTGATTCTTCAAGTTGAAGCTCTGTATTTGAAAAGACTTCTATATTTCTTTCAAATGAATCGAAGATCCCTCTTAGTGTAGGATATCCAGGGTCATTTGCTTCTTTTATAAATGTTAGAAGCACAGGAGTCTTAGCTTCAAGCCACTGATAACCAAAATCAGTCTCTTTCTGTACTTTTACTGATTTGTTTTCGATCTTTAGATCTTTTACATAGGTTATCTGAGGGATATCTAAAAATCCAGCTATCTGTGGTCCCACCTGAGCAGTATCTCCATCTATTGCCTGTCTGCCTGAGAATATAAGATCGAAATCTCCTATCTTTCTTATAGATTCGCTCAAAACATATGAGGTAGCTAATGTATCAGCTCCTGCGAATGCTCTATCAGAAACAAGTATAGCTCTATCAGCTCCAAGTGCATATACCTCCCTTAAAGCTTTTTTTGCCTGTGGTGGTCCCATACTTATAACCACAACTTCAGCTCCGTGCTGTTCTTTTAATTTTATAGCAGCTTCCAAAGCATTTTTATCTTCCGGATTTATTATGCTGTCAACTCCTTCTCTCTGAAGTGTTCCCCTTGATCTGTCCCATCTTACTTCATTAGTATTGGGAACCTGTTTGACAGTGACTATAATTCTCATAATTTCCCCCATCTATTTTTTCTCTTTATTTATTTCCATTGTACTTGTAATCTGACCTTTTTCGGTCTCTTTATTAAGTATTCTTATTTTTGAGCTTTTTATTTCTCCAACTTTATAATCAAAAACTATATCCCTTAATATATAATAAGTCTTTTTATTATTCAAACCTTTTGATTTTATTTTAACTGTATTCTCCTCAGAATTTAATTTCATTATCTTGTTTAGTATTATAACATCCACATTATCACCAGCAAAATCAGAAAGTTCTTTAAGTTCTTTCCATTCTGTTCCTTCTTCGATCCTATCAACCGGAAAGTGTGGAAAAAACACACTGAGATCTATATATCTGCCTTTATCATTTGGGTCTATATCTTTTTTGCTTTTAAAGTTTCCCATAAAATCATATTCCAGAGTCTGTTCTAAAGGACCAAACCTTTTATTTTGTATCGATAGAACAAACTGAACTACACTTTTGATCTCACCTTGTGGAAGACGTTGACTTTTTATTGCAAGCTTTATATCAGCAGAAGGTTGGTTGTTAATACTGTTTTCAACTACACCTGAATAATAAGATATCAACTGACTATCTTTTATATACCTTAAAAGTACTTTTTCAGAAGCATGAACAGATAAGAATAATATGAAAAATATAAACAACAACACATATATTAAACGTAAGTTATTTTTATATTTAAATATATTATTTTCTTCCTCCAAACATATCTCCTTTGTTTACTGACCTACTCCAAGAAGTCTAAGAATATCTCTATAAGTAATAATCAGAAGTAGAGCAAATAAAACTATCAGACCAGCATAATGTATTGTCTCTTCTATTTTTGTACTTATCTTTACTTTTTTACCTGTAAATAGTTTACCAAAAAATTCGATCACTATAAATAGAAGTCTTCCACCATCTAAAGCTGGAAACGGGAGAATATTAAGAAATCCAATATTAAGACTGATAAAAGCCATCCAATAAAAAAGCCATGTTATACCTTCCTGAGCTTTTCGACCGACAACCGATGCTATTCCAACTGGACCTGAAAGGTTCTTAACAGATATACTTCCTGAAAATAGTCCTTTTATTGTATCTATCATAGTACCGGTTAACCTAACGATCATTGTTCCGGCAAAAGTTATTGACTTAACAAAACCAGGTTTTTCTCCAAAAATAACCATAGGAGCAACACCAATTAGACCCATATTTTTGTTCAAAAGGTCTTTAGGTACAAGTGTCTTTTTTAAGGTCGCTCCATCACGAGATAAAACAAGGTCTATCTTTTCACCAGCTTTTCCGTGGACTATAGTGGCAAACTGTTCCCAAACAAATATTTTTTTACCATTTATAGATACTATTTTTTCACCTTTTTTCAAACCCGCTTTATCAGCAGGCTGACCAGGATTGACCTCACCAATAACAGGTGCGGTTCCCTGTAAAATTCCTATCTCATCTAATGATTTATAATCTTTTGCAGGAAGAAATACATCGAAAAGGTTTCCGTTTCTTTCCGCTTTAATCTTAAGATCTGTCTTTTTATTTAACATTCTTTCTTTAAGATCATGGAATTTTTTTACTTTTACATTGTTTACCATTACGATCTTATCTCCAAGACGGAGATTATTTTTATATGCTACACTTTCCTGTATATCAATCGCGACAACAGGTTCATCTGACATCAGCGGTTCTATCTGACCAACAAAGAAATAAAGTGAAAACAGAACAAAAAAAGCAAGTATATAATTCATAAAATAACCAGCTGCAAGTGTTGCGAATCTTATAAAAGCATTTTTAGCTACAAAAGACCTTTCCCAGTCTTTTTCTTTTTCAACAACCGCCTCTTCCATTCCGTATAGATCTACAAAACCACCAATAGGTATAGGTCTTATAATATATTCCGTCTCTCCGATCTTTTTACTTAAAAGTTTCGGTCCAAACCCGATTGAAAATTCTTTTACTTTTATCCCTGACATCTTAGCAACAATAAAATGACCAAATTCATGGACCAAAATTATGATAAAAATGACAAATACAAACGAAATAATACTAATAAACATTATAAGACTCCTATTATATAGATTGCAGGTACCAGAAATATCAGACTATAGAGTCTATCTAATATACCACCATGTCCAGGTATTATATTTCCCGTATCTTTTATTTTAAATCCTCTCTTTAATATCGATACTGAAAGATCTCCTGCAGGTGCAAGTAAAACGACAAGAAATGCATATCTTAAAATATCATATACATTAAAAGACTCTGTTTTGATAGCAGTATAATATGAAGCTACTAAAACAAATATTGTCGCTATTATAAGACCTTCCCAGGATTTTTTCGGACTGATATTTACACACAATTTATGTTTTCCGAAATTCTTACCACCAATATATGCAACAATATCATATACCCAAACCATTACAAGTACAGCAAACAAAGTCTCTTTTTCCAAAATAAATAGTTTGCTCATCATATAAAATGGTAGACATGTTAACAAAACGTATAAAGATGTAATAAAAAATTTATCAAGATCTACTTTATCATGAATTATAAGATTCCATATTCCCATGAAAAATACAAGATACATATATGCGATTACATGCTTTATATCATCAAACATAAAAAACACAGGTATCCATGCTATACAATATATGACCTTTTGAACATAAGTTTCCTGAGCCATCGCTGCCAGCTCAAAAGTCGCAATACAAGCTAAGATATAGAAAACCACATTTGCCTGTCCATCAGGCAGGTACATAAACAAAAGGCTTACGCATACAACCATTATTATTGAACTTAAAGCTCTTATTATCACTATAATCCACCAAATTTTCTTTTTCTGTCTTTATACTCGTTTAAAGCTTCTATTAGGACATTTCTATCAAACTCAGGCCAGAACTTTTCTGTAAAATAAAGTTCACTATAGGCTGCCTGCCAAAGTAAAAAATTAGAAAGTCTCTGCTCCCCGCTAGTTCTTATTATAAGATCCGGGTCGGGTACATCAGGTTCATATAGATGCTCACTTATGATACTTTCATCTATCTCTTCTGCTTTATAACCTTTTTTTACAATAGCTCTTGCAGCATCAACAAGTTCTTTTCTGCTACCATAGTTTAATGCAACATTCAAAACGAGTTTATTATTATCTTTACTTTCTTCTTTTAATCTCTCAATTCGATTAACAAGGTCATCATCAAACTCATGATATCTGCCACTGACAACTAGTCTGATACCTTTGTTTATAAGATTCTGAGCTTCTTTTTGAAGAAACTCTCTAAAAAGATTCATCAGACCGTTGACTTCTTCAGCAGGACGTTTCCAATTTTCAGTAGAAAAAGCATAAAGTGTCAGATAACGTATAGAAAACTCCATACATAGATTACAAACATCCTTGACCCTTTTTACACCCTGTCTATGACCAAAAAGTCTTGGAAAAGTCCTTTTTTTAGCCCATCTACCATTACCATCCATTATAATAGCGATATGGTTCGGGACATTATTTTCTATCATATCAGACTTTCATTATATCTTCTTCTTTTGCTTTGGCTATCTTAGAAGTGTTTTCAACATACTCATCAGTTATTTTCTGAATCTCATCCTGAGCTTTTTTCTGATCATCTTCTGTTATATCAGATTTCTTTTTCATATCTTTGATGATATCCATTTTTTCTCTTCTGATATTTCTGATAGCTATTTTTGTTTCTTCTTCTTTTTTCTTGACTACCTTTACAAGATCTTTTCTTCTTTCCTCGGTGAGCTGTGGAAAGACAAGTCTTATAACATTTCCATCATTATTTGGAGTTATTCCAATATCTGATGCAAGAATCGCTTTTTCTATATCACCTATTACAGTTTTATCATAAGGCTGAACAATAAGCATTCTTGGTTCAGGTGCACCAACACTTGCAAGCTGATTAAGAGGAGTTGGAGCTCCATAATATTCAACCTGTATTCTTTCAAGAAGATGAGGATTAGCTCTTCCGGTTCTTAAAAGACTGTATTCTTTCTGAAGATTTTCTATACTTTTACTCATATGTTGTTTTGTTTCACTATATAGATCGTTTAACATGTTCTCCCCCTTTTTATCTAACAATACTACCTATCTTATCTCCCTTAAAGAATGACGCTACGTTGCCTTTCTTTTTAAGGTTGCATATAAGAAGCGGAATATTATTTTCGTTACACATGGAAACGGCTGTTATATCCATAACATTATAATTTTTCTCAATAACTTCGAGGTATGTAGTCTTTTCTATAAACTTTGCATCTTTATTTTTTACGGGATCATCTGTATAAAGTCCATCTACTTTAGTTGCTTTGATAAGGAGTTCGCATTCCAATTCACAAGCTCTTAGTGAAGCAGTAGTATCAGTTGTGAAATAAGGACTTGCAGTTCCACCGGCAAGGATAAGAACTTTTTTGCTTTTCAATATCTTTCTTCCTTCAAGTGCATTATAAAGCTCTGTATATCTTCCAGTAGAAAATACGTTCATAACAGTGTTTTCCACACCGATCTTCTCAAGAGCACTTGAAAGAGCCATAGCATTGATCACAGTACCCATCATACCAATATAATCCGCTTTTACTCTTTCTATATGAGGATTTTCTTTTCCTCTAAAGATATTTCCAGCACCTATCACAACAGCTATCTCAATATCTTTCTTAGCTTCCTTTATTGCTTTTACTTCATTAGCAATATATAAAGCAGCAGGTTCCTCGATACCTCGACCGAGAGAACCTGCCATTACTTCACCACTAAGTTTCAAAAGAATTCTTTTATACATAGATTCCTTATTATTACTGATCATTTTCACCAAGTGAAAGTCTTATGAATCTTCCGATCACAATATTTTCACCGAGTTTACCAATAGTTTCATTAAGAACATCAAGTATTGTCTTTTTATCATCTTTAACATAAGTCTGGTCCATAAGACAATTTTCAGAATAAAACTTGTTTATTCTACCTTCAACTATTTTTTCCATTATATGTTCAGGTTTATTTTCTTTTGCAAGCTGTGCTTTAATTATCTCTTTTTCTTTTTCTATAACATCCTGAGGCACTTCTTCCTTATTTAAATAAGTAGGATTTGCAGCAGCGATATGCATAGAAATATTCTTTGCGAAATCTGTGAAATCATCTGTTTTTGCAACAAAGTCAGTTTCACATTTTATCTCAACCATAACCCCAAGTTTTCCATTATGATGAACATATGTTCCTATCTGGCCTTCACCAGTTTCTCTACCAGCTTTTTTAGCAGCTTTTGCAAGACCTTTTTTTCTAAGGAACTCAATAGCTTTGTCAAAATCGCCCTGAGTTTCTTTTAAAGCATTCTTACAATCCATCATACCAGCACCAGTTTTTGTTCTTAGGTCTTTAACCATAGCAGCACTAATCATATGATCAAGCCTCCTTTTCTTTTTCTACTTTATTTTCATTTTCTTTACTTGCTTTTTCATCTTCTTTCATGTCGTCAGCAGTCTTACCTTCTTCGTTAAGCTGAACACCCTGATTTCCTTCAAGTACCGCGTTAGCTACTATTGAAGAGAAGAGTTTGATAGCTCTTATAGCATCATCGTTTCCTGGGATTGGAACATCAACAGGTTCTGGATCCACGTTAGTATCTATGATAGCTACTACAGGGATTCCAAGTTTTTTACATTCTTTCACTGCATTTTCTTCTCTTTTGATATCAACGATAAAAACGACATCAGGAAGTTTTTTCATATTTTTGATTCCACCAAGGAATTTTTCAAGTCTATCTTTTTCCTTAGCAATATTAACTCTTTCCTTCTTTGTATACTTCTGTATAGTTCCATCTTCTTCCATCTTTTCGATTTCAAGAAGTCTCTGGATCCTTGATCTTATTACTCTGAAGTTAGTTAGAGTACCACCAAGCCATCTAGTGTTAACATAAAACATTCCACATCTTTCGGCTTCTGATTTTACTGCTTCTCTAGCCTGTTTCTTTGTTCCTACGAAAAGAACTGTAGCACCATCAGAAACTGCGTTTCTAACATACATATAAGCGCTTTTTGTAAGTTTAAGAGTCTTCTGAAGATCAATAATATAAATACCGTTTCTTTCGGTAAATATATAATCCTTCATTTTTGGATTCCATCTTTTGGTCTGATGACCGAAGTGTACACCAGCTTCTAGAAGCTGTTTCATTGAAATAATTGCCATTTTGTTCCTCCTATTGGTTTTTGCCTCCCTGTTGTTCTGGCAGCGAAAGCTAACCCTACAGGCAACCACTTTCGTAAAAAACAACAGGTGCGTTTTGTTGAGACTCTGCTCAATCGCGTTAAATCTAACAGAAAAGCCTATAAAAAGCAAAACCTTTTTGAACCAGTAACCAGAATAATTGCGATAAAACAAGAAGATTTGAATGTTTGATTTTAACGATTCGTGAAAAGGTTCGGAAAACTTTGTTTTCCAGATATGCTATTAAAGACTTTAAACCTTAGAAATATGTTTTGATTTTCATAGAATCTCTATATTACTTTAATCAAAACACTAAACGGTGTTAACTACAATCCTGTTTCACTCTCCGCACGAGAATCTCTTTGGGTAAGTACTACGAGCAAAACTTCCTTGCATCCAACACACAGTGTTTTTTGAGCTAACTCTCACTCATTAATAACCACTCAAGAAATCATCCAGAATTTCTTTTCATTATTTTCAAAAACTAAAGGCCATCCTAGCTTTACGTTTTTGAAAATTTATTGAACTCATTCCCACTACAGTCTTCGTCATAGTTTATCATAATCTAGTTTCATAGTTTTTCTTCTGTTCACTATTCACCACTCACAACTCACAGTTTCTACTCACTTTTATCACGCAACTGCCTCATCACATTCACTTTTTGTTTATTCAGTTAGTACTTTATCAAGGGTAGGTAAATTTCAGGCAGTTAGTATTTAATTGTATAAAGCTCACAATTACCTGATTCTTCGAATCGCTCCGGGAACCTTTTATTCCGATCGCATACTAACTGCAGACGGTCTGATTTAATCTGATGGTATGTTTAGTTTATCATTCTTGTTTGTAAAAATTCCCAAATACTTCGTTATTCTCATTGACTTAACTTCCCAGTAGGCCTTCTCCGAAATGCCTTGTCTTTGTAAATTTTTTCTAAAGCTATGATTGTGCTAATTGATCATAGGGTTCAATTAGGATTGCCGATACATTGAAAATCAAACCATTGAAAGAATGAATTTTTCAAGTTCTGTTATGTTTATCTTCTTGGTTGCAGAAACGGTTATCGAAGGATATTTGAACCCAAGCTTCTTGAATATCTCCTTCTTCCTCTGCTGCAATTTATTCTTAGGAATATTATCCACCTTGTTTAAAATAAGCACAAAGTTCCTATGGATGCTTTTAAGCCACTCTATCATCATTATATCTATATTTGTTGGAGCGACTTTTATATCCATTATAAGAAAGACAGTCCTGAGATGTTCACTTTCTTCAAGATACTGCTCGGTTATCTTATTGAATCTCTTTTTTTCCTTTAGAGATACTTTTGCAAATCCTGCTCCTGGTAGATCAACTATATAAAACTTATCGTTTATCTTTATAGTGTTTATACATCTTGTACATCCAGGTTTTTTACTAACTCTATTGATCTTTTTATTTGTGAGAGTGTTTATTATACTAGATTTTCCAGCATTTGATCTTCCAACAAAAGCAAACTCTGATAGATCATCCTTCTTCTCATACTTTCCCATCATATTAAACTCAATCTTATTTACCTTCATTAAAATCCCTCATATTCTTTCTTACTTATATTGTAATATCGCAGCTTAAGAAGATTAAAACTTCTAAGCTCATACTTTGTCCTGTTGTTCTTATCAAATATTTTCTTTCTTATATGCTGACCATAACCACCACTTAAATATGGCAGCCTATCTACATCCGTCATATTCCTCAAACACATCTCACTTCCATAAGTCCTTATAAACATATGGTCGGGTAATATATATCTAAAGTAACCATCATCAAGTTCAGTCGCGACTTGGGCGTCTGTCAGGAATTGACTTCCTCAGTTATCATTGTTAGAGTTTCCCAAGACTTCACGAATAGTCATAACCTTCTTGATAGTATCAAAATTTGAAAACTCTGCTGAACTGGATATGGCATCTATTTTTTCTACGTCACAATCCCATCTTTGAGTTGTACCAGATTTTTTGGTCGGACCTATGTTAGGAACAAGCACTCCCATTGTGATCCTTTTGCAGTTAACGGTCATCTCAGGAATATACAGATCATCCTGATCATTTTCATCACCTGCTGAGAAAGATTGTTTAAACGCTCCGGTCTTAAAATTTGTAATACCGTATAATCTTCCAACCAATCCCTCTCCTGTATTCATCCTTACAAAAGCTTTCAGTCCATCAATTCCATCATCCACGAATTTCTTCCAAATATCTTGTCTTACAATATCATCTATTTCTTTTCTATGAAGTACTCTTTCTCCGCTTTCCTTTTCAATAATAGCTCTGAGCACCTTTTCAAGAAGCTCATCAGCATAGGAATCATCAAATTTAAGAACATCTTTGAAATAACTTTTAAGTGTTTTGTCTGGTCCATTAAAAATAGAACTAACTTCAAATGTATCCACAAGATCATCATCCGTTTCAGTGCTATCAGTCGGGTTATCAACATTAAATATAGTTCCTATAACAGAATCTCCTGATGTAAAACTTGGTTGATCTGTAAATTTAAGGTCATAATCCTCAGGATTTCCTGAAAGCAGATTCCCATAATATCTTGCAGCTTCCCAAACTGTTCCGGATTCACCTGAACCAAACGCACAGACTTCGTCGGTTCCACCATTTGATGATCCGTTTACTTTTCTGAATAATTCAGAGTATATTTCAAACCTTATAAGGGGAATGATCTCATTTTTTGCAAATTTTCTCGGATCCGTATAATCATTCCATATTCTCTGTTCGGATATTACATCCACATTGTTCCAGTATACACCCTGATAATATGACGGATTACTGGTTCGCCATGCTTCGTTTACATCCGGAAGAGTCTTTCCATTAACATCCATATATTCAATAGCTTTATTTGATTTATAGTTTTGTCTTACAGGTTGTGGTTTACCACCGAGATATGTAACCTCTAGTGTTCCAGATGTATGCCTCTGATTAAAATCACCAGCTATAAAAATATCCTGTTCACTATATATAATAAGATCTCGATCAGGATTGCCCCATATTACAAGTGGCACCTCTGAATATATCACCCCATTAAAATCTGAAGGTTTCAAAGACTTAGGGAGTTTGTTTTCGGAATATGGACCGAAATCATCACTATCGGATCCATCACCCATTACAGCATGCCCTAAATCCCAGAAAACCACTTCAAATTTAGATGCACTTGGGCTGTTATCAATACCTTTATATTGATCATAGTACTTGTTGTTCTTGTATTCATGCCAGTTAGCTGTTGGAACAGTATCATCCTTTATATAGATACCTTCTCCATGTCCAGGGATACCTTTAGCAAGATTTTTATAAAAATTCTGAACTCCATCAAAATCAAGATCAAAATCTCTACCACCAGTATATTTATCTTTGAAAATCCCATTGAAAGTCTCGATCTTAAAATCTTCAGGATCATCGGAACCCGCATTCAGAACTTCCTTAGCTTTTGTATTTGCTCTCTTAAAATCACCTATCTTTTCGTTTGTGACATCTTTCTGATCGTTGTTGATAGTTATCTTGTTGCCATCGGACTGAGCCATACAAATATATCCATCTTTTCCAGTAGATACTGAATCAATGTTTTCGATTACAAGTTCTGGTGAACTTCCACCTTCAGGCGTTCCAAGAAGTACATGTTCCTTACCATATATTTCGCCATTTGCTACATATGTCTTTTCAGAACTATCTGAAGAACCAAAACATATAAGAGCATCCTTTCCATCATAAATAATATATTTATTAGCAAAAGCCGTTTGTACAACTGCATCTACGGCTCTAAACTTATCACCAAAACTTGCAACGGATTTAATATATAAAAAGATCTTACTCTCATCATCGGTATCAGTGTTCGGATTATCATAAACAGGAAGAACTCCACATTTCACTTTGAAAGTTGATTTTTGACCTTCCCAAAGTTTAATAGTCCCATTGTATTTATTATCTTTCATCTTTATATCTATATCATCGTTTCCTTTAAGGTTTATAGTAGGAGTTGGGGAAACCGCATCAGTAAAGACAAACTTTCCATTTGTCCTTAACTCGGTCTCATCCATCTCATGTGTCTTCCACTCAAAATTATAGTTTATCTCAGAAAGAGCACAGTTTACTCCAGATTCTGCAACAGAGGAAGCTATGTAAGATTCGCTTTCATAATCAACCATATAAGCACCCTGATCTCTGTATATCTTGACACATAGAGCAAATTCCGCGATCAGCAATGCAAAAAGCAAAGCATAAAAATATGCAAATCCTTTTTTATTCAATATCTCCTCCTAAAAAAGCACCTCTTGTCTTAACATAACTAGACATCTCAAGTTCATAACCAAGCTGTTCATCATATTGATCATCGGAAAGATCTCCAAGTTGATCTTTTTGATAAGCCTTGAACTTTATCCAGATATAAACATTATCAGGTGATATCCCATTGTCCTCAGGTATCAAATAATCATTGTCCCTGGTTTTTTTTAGTTTATTTCTAATAAAAGCAATATCCTTTATATTTTCAGCAATAACAGTCTCTATCTCAGAAGTATCGTTTTTTATAGTCCTTATAAGTCGTTTAAGATCGTTTTCATAAGGTTCATCCTCAAGAGAATATGAAATAGTTATATTCTTATAATATAAAGGTTCAGCATCTGAATAAGGATTTTCTTCAGGTTTTTTTGTATAATCAATTAGATGTTTTACTATAACCAGTTTTTCATGGACTTCACCATCGTCAATTGGAAAAACAACTTCATTAGCATCTCTAAGATCATTTTTAAATTTTATAAAAGTAAATCTTGCTCTATCAAGTATATTAAAGTTTTCAACTTCTTTTCTATAAGCTCTTGTACCACCTATAAAGGTATGAGCAACATATACTCCAAAAATCGCAAGTATAGCAGTTGCTATCATTATCTCTATAAAAGTAAAACCTTTTCTTTTATGGGTCATATTCCCCCCAGGATAGAACTGACAGAATATTTTATATCTTTCCCTCGATACTTCCAACTAACTTCAACTTTGACAAATTTCAATTTAACATTATCTATATCAGTATTTTCAGCATTGATCTTCTGAATATCAACCGTTCTTGTATATTCTACTCCATTTACATCAGCTTTGTTCCAGTATTTGTCACCATCCTCTTTGTTTCCTGTTTTGAATGCTTCTTCAAGATAATATTTTTTATCTATTCCTGTATCTGTTGATTCATCTGAGTCAAGAAGTTCGTTAGGATAACCCTTACAGGACTCTATAGCTTCCTGCGCAAATAGTATCGCAAGATTGTAATTACCTATTCGTTTAACGTCTCTAGCTCCGGTGAGAAACAAAGCCAGAAAAGGAATAAGTAAAGCTGATACAATAGCTAGAGTAAAAACAACCTCTATCATTGAGACACCTTTTTGTGATTTGAATATTGTTTTCATGATTTAATTATAGCATATCTAAATTAGAATTTCTTTAAAAATCTAATTGAGTAAGGAGAGTTGAATAACTCTTGTAAACAAACCTTCAGTTTTAGTAAACGACCTTTGATCTCGTGAATTTAAAACCTCTCACATCTCACTAAACACCTTGGGTCAGGCTGAGCTTTGTTAGTCTTAAGCTCGGGGTCAGCCAGACCCGGTGTTGCTCACTAAGACTCTTTAGAGTCTATTCACTGTTTTAAAAATTTTTTAAAACTTAGGCTCTATCTTCAAAGCGTATCCGTTCGGAACTGCCTTCAAACCTCTTTTATCCCAGTATGTTCCGGTTGAAATATCAGTTGATGCAGAATCAAATCTGACATATATATCATGATCTATCTCTGTATTTTCAGTTGTAATCACCTGAAATAAAACACTTTTATCCGCTTGTTCACCATTTAGACTCTGAACACCTGGCAACCCTGTTGTCTTATCTATAAGAGTAAGACTCACAGCAGATACAGGAGAAGTTGCAACTATTGGTTTAAGATATGTAGGATCAACTGTCATCCCGGTAGTGTTGAAAGCTGATAATTCGATTATACCTTCTGCTGGAGGATTTGAAGGATCATAGCAGTTTATAAAATCAAAGTCATCTCCGTTTACATTTACACTTATCGGTGTAGCCTCGGTATCTGTCGTAGCACCAGTACCATTTCCACCTGCCGGTTTTGTAAAGAAGATCTCGAACTGATCCCCGTTATTCAGCTTATTATTAGCATTTAAATCGAGTTTAAATTCAACAGCTTTTATCCTTAGCTTCGGTTTATAAAACAACATAATATTATCTCGATTTACAAGTTTACCAGCTGGAGAGAAAAGTTGATCGGAATATTTTCTGTCAGGCCCATAAGATATAATTATTCCAGAATCTGGAAGCAAAAGAAAAGGCGAGCCCCAGGGATCTTTTTTTACCTCTTTAATATAATTTGGTACCAACCATTCAAGACTTTCAAGTTCCTGACTTTCAGTTGTATTATACTGTAAAATCGCATCGCTTATTGTTTTCATTGTCTTTTGAGCAGTTGATAATTTTGCTTTTTCAATCATTTCACTAAGCTGTGGTAAAAGAGCGGCTACAAGTATACCGATTATGGCAACTACTATCATTAGTTCAACAAGAGAGAATGCTTTGTTTTTTAAATACATATATACTCCTCTATCATTCTATATCAGTTTTAAAAGAACAAAAGTTGTTATGACTATAATAATAAATACAAAAAAAATATAACCTAGATCTAATTTTAATCTTTTCCCCTTTTTTTCCTCGAGATATTTCGAAGGTATATTTGAAAGTATATTATGATTGTCATTATAATTTTTTACTATCTTTTTATAAAGATAATCAGCATCTTTGGAAAATCTTTTTTTCTCATCATAAGAAAAACTATCTTCTGCAAGATTTTCGCATGATTTAGCTTTAAAATATAAAGCACTCGAGACATCATCCCTATTATTCTTTAACTTTAATACTTCATCTAAAAAGAATATGGCTTCTTTATAATCATTTTCATCAAAAAACATCCTTGCTATCTCAAGAATATTTTTAGAACAAAGTATCGCCCAACTTGAAGTCTTGAACCTTTCCCCTATATCTTTAAAAATTAGATAGGAGTTTTTATACAGACCCTTTTCTTTTAAAAATATTGCAGCTTTAAATTTTATCTCAAGAAGTTCTCTTGAAGTCTCAAAATTTGCGAAAAAGTCAGAGAATATCTGAATAGCTTTATTCTTTTTTCCTGTTAGAAAGTATACTATTCCCATTTCGTAAAATATCCTAAGCTTAGCACTTTCTCCTTTTACTATATCACTTATCCTTGCAAGTATCTTTAACACCTCATCATAAAGTTTTTCACCTTTTAATATATCAATAAAACTGAATATGTTCTGCTGTGCTCTATCATCAGCATTATATTTTGTCAGAAAGAAAATAAAATCTTCCTTGCTCTTATCCAAAAAAGACAACTTATCTTCCTTAGAATCAAAATCCATCACACTTCTTTTTAAAAGACCTTTTGTATAAATATTAAGACCGGTAAGTTCCCATTTAGAACTTGGATAGTCTTCTATTATCTGAGATATTATAGCCTGTTCAAATTCCTTCTTTTTATTGTTAATAAGTAGCTCACATAGAAAATAGGGTTTTAAATAATATTCTTCATCAAGACCTTTTGAAAATAAAATACATTTTTCTATAAATTCTTCATCCCAATCGTTTTGCTTATAATTATTTTCAATGTTGGAATAAAGTTCTTCCTGAAGAACTATCTCAAAAGATTCGTCGTTAACATATAATTTTTCAAGATCACCAAGATTTTTATTTTTTGAACTTTTTATAAAAAGATCTATATTTTTAAAAAAATTATCCTTATTACCCTGTAAATAATAAAAATGTGCTAGTGTAAGTATACTTTCATGGCTATTCTTATTTCGATAAATAAACTCTTCAAGATAGCTTATAATGTCAATCAGCATCTTTTTTTTCACTGTTTACCTCTTCTTTTTCTTCTGTTTGCATATTATCTGATATTCCCTTAATCATTATTTCGTATTTCTATGCTTTTTTCAAATCTACTTTCTTTAATATCTTTAACTTTTCAAGTTTTGCCTGTTTTATCAAGTCCTCATCAGGAGAATATTCTATTACTTTTTCAAAATAATAGATCGCTTTTTCATACATCTTAAAAGCTGACATACAAAGACCTGTCTGAAAGGCTGCAAAAGCTTTTAGTTTGCCTTTTTCAAGCAGATCATAAACTTTCAAAGAATATTCCATTGAAGAAGTTATATCATTCAGGCACATATAAGCATAGGAAAGATGCAGTTGCAGTAATATCTTTATATCTGTATCTAGTGAATATTTCGATGCTTTCTGGAATTCCTGAAGAGATTTTTCATACATCATCCTTTCATAAAAATATTTTCCTCTTGAAAAATAAGCATATCCAAGTAATTCTGATCCCGGATATTTTTCAATAAACTCTGATGCTATATTATAGGAATTCTCACTTCCAGCTTTTTTTATGCTCATTTTAAGTGAATTAACATAATACTCTTCTGTTGTCTGTTTGTTTTTAAAAAAAATAAAGCCTTTATAAATAGAAAAAAAGAAAATTAATATAAATATCATCGAAAAAATTGTTCTAAAAAATCTCTTATAATTAAATCTATATTTTTTTCGTTTGGACATCTTTATTAAATCCTCGGGATTAGGGGTTTGGGATTAGGGGTTTGGGGTAGATTTGATCTTCCCAAAATCCAAAATCCAGCTTCATCCCAAAACCCGTGTTTTTATATTACACTACTCATAGTTTTTAAACAATAAAAAAAAGCGATTCCCGAAAGAATCGCTTTTTGATTAGTTGATTTATAAAATCTCTTAGAAAGCAGATGGTTCTACCTTTACAGCATAACCATTAGCAACTGCTTTAATACCTCTTTTATCAAAGTAAGTACCTGTTGCAGGATCAGTTGAAGTAGCATCAAACTGAACATATAAATCATGTGTGATCTCTGTGTTATCAGAAGTCACAACTTCAAAGGTCAAATATATTGAATTAGCATCACCATTAAGTGGGTGAGTACCACCAGCTGCACCAGTTGTCTTATCACATAGTGAAAGAACAATTGCTGAAACACCACTTCCATCCAAATCGTCAAGATAAGTTGGATCCTGTGCCATACCACCTGGACTACTGGAGAAATAATTTGTACCAGCAGCTGTTGGAGCGGTTGCTGCGTTAAGACCTATAACGCCTTCAGTTGGTGGAGTTGAAGGATCATAACAGTTAAGAAAATCAAAATCTGTTCCAGTTCCGTTAGGAGTTATAGTTGGAGACTGTGAAGCAGATCCATCACCACCAGCTGGTTTTGTAAAGAAGATAGTGAATCTATCGCCATTGTTAAGTCTCGAGTTACCATCTCTGTCGATTGACACCTTAGCTTCAGTAATTCTAAGTTTTGGCTTGTAATATACTTCAATATTATCTCTATTTACAAGGTTAGCTGCTGGACTCGAAATGTCAGAGTTATACTGTCTATCAGGTCCATAACTTATAATAACACCATCATCTGGTAACAGAACATATGGTGAACCCCAAGGATCAGGTTTAATTTCCTTCAAATATTTTGGTACTAACCAATTAAGATTGCTTATTTCCTGACTTTCTGTAGCATTATATCTTGTTATTGCATCAACCATTGCCTTCATACTCTGTCTGGTTGTTGAAGCTTTCGCCTTTTCAATCATATCACTAAGCTGTGGCAATAGTGCTGCTACCAAGATACCAATGATCGCAACAACGATCATAAGTTCCACTAGTGAGAAACCTTTCTTATTACCCATACTTCCTCCTAATTTTTGTCGGTAATTATTTTACCTTATATTTTAAAACTTTGCAATATCCTCTTTTTTTAGGTTTGTCCTAATATTTTCTCCGCCAAGTATTATACATTGAAATTCCACATTCCCACGTAATACCTGAGCTTTATCTTTTCTGTTCTTAAGCGTTATCTTGTACCTTCCAGGTGGGAGGAGCATGTAACTCTCTCCTCCGGTTAACTTATATAGTTCTTTATCTCTAAACATATAACTTCTTGTATATTCATCGTATATATCCACTAAAAGACCAGAATTTTCCTTATCACCGAAAAGCCTGTAATCTTTTCTGAAAATAATCCTACCAAATTTATACTCCCGGGTCAATCTATAACCTTTTTCAATATTTATAATATCCTTAAGAAGCACCTCAGAGTTCCTTAAGACCTTAAGAGAATAAACTCCTGGTATGATATCCTGAGTCATAAGCTCCGTTCCTATTCCATCTATTGTACTGTGAAACCTGTATTCACGTTTGCCATCAAGAGATACTATTTTTATAACCATTGGAATAAACTGATCATCAGCTTCCGTAGTAAAGACCCTTAGCTTGAGATCCGGTGGTAGAAGCACGGTTTTCTTATGCATCTTCTCATAATCATCAGGTACTCTCCTAAACTCATCATCAAAAAAATAGTCCTTAAGATTAATTACCGCTGTACCTTTTTGAATATCTCCACTATCAGCGACCTTACAATTGACTAATATCTTAAATGTACCGTCGATAAGTCTGTTTTCTCTATCCGTTGCTACAACTGTTATCCTTGGGACTTTTTCCATGAGTTTCATCACATCTGTATTTCTTAGAGTATTATCTATAAGATGATGCGATTCTTCATGAATATAACTTTCCTCATCCTCTACTGTCTTTCCCTTTCTTTTGACCTGGACAACGACCTCTCTTCTTCCACCATACCAATCCTTAAAAGGAGTCGTATAGGAAATATTCAAAAGATTATTGAAAGAATCAGCAATATTTTCATATATCCTGTCGAACCTTGATTTCTTTGGTGCATAATAAAACTTCCCATTTGTACCATCAGCTATAAAAGACATTATTTCCTTATCTATATATTCTCCAAATCCAATAATATGTATAGGCACTTTTAATTTCACAGCCTCTTTTACAATATCTTCAGGTGCTACTTTTGAGATAGGTCTTGAACCTTCAAATCTTTCATCTCTTCCATCGGTAAATGCGACTATACATGTATAACCATCAATCTCTTTAGCTTTTTCCAGTGCAAAATCAATAGTGTCATAAAAAAGAGTAGGACCATCACCTTTAAGGTCTTTAAGAGATTCCTTTATAAGCTCACGATTTTTTGTAAAATCCTGTAACAGATATGTCTTTTGATCAAAAGCTGCTAACATTACTTTATCTTCTGCTTTTAAAATATCGAGAAACCTAGATGCAGCTATCTTGAGTTTAGGTAATGTATCTCTCATAGAACCACTTTTATCAAAAAGCATTATAATATTTAAAGGCATTCTTGCATTTTCGATAGAGAAAGGAACTTTAGTCTTGACCCATACATCTACATCTTCCGGTTTTACATCACTAAGACTGATCTCATCTTCGCTGACCTGTACTACAGGATTAATAACAGGATAATGTTCTGTCTGCAAACGTTCTATCCTTACGTCCAACGCCATTGTTGAAAAAAATAATGATATTAGGATAAATCCCATGATAATCTTCTTCATATTCTATTCCCCTGATTTTTTTTGTTCTTTTACCATTCTAAGTTTACGACTATAATACATATTTATAGGTTCCGACATTATAATATTCATATAGTTTAAAGCATAAAGCTGCATTTTAAGTTTCTCCATATCCTCAAACCCATTTTCATATAATAGTTCAAATATATTAATGGATGTATATGTATTTATATCTATACCGAATTCATCAACAAGTAATCTTAATAAAGCTGCGATCTCTTCGAATTCTATTTTTATCCTTTTTATTATATTCTCTATCTTCTTGTTAAATCTTATCTCGATCTTTTCACCAAAAATCATGCTTATATGACCTTTGTACTCGAGATAATTCATCCAGTAAAAGACAATATCATTTGTATTTATATCATCATAATCAAGAGATATCCTGTCAAATACCCTTACCTCGTTGAAAGTATTAAAGTATTCGAACAGTTCGATTATCTTCAGTATGTGTTTCAGAAGTATCTCTTCGGCTGAACCTAGTTCTTTTTTTAATATAAACCTCATATCTCTTGCTATCACATTTCCCTGTTTATATAAATACAAAAGAATATCTATTGTAGATTCATCATCTTTAATAGGCTTTTTAAGTTTAAATATCTTGTTTTTTACAAACCCATAAAACCTTCTGTAAAGAAGATTATAATATTTTTTATGCATACCTGTAATATTTATCTCAGGCAATGAGGAAAAAAGGCTTTCGTTAGAAAGATGTTTTAATGCATATGAGTTGATCTTGTTTTTATCATCATCGAAAAAAAGCAGTGCAAGTTCATCTAATGTAAGATACTCAAAATTCTCATTAGAAAGCATATGTCTTACATGTTCAGTAAAAAGTTCCAGTCTTGTAAAATCATATTCTTTTTTCGCCTCTTCTTCTTTGACTATAACAAAGTTATTCTCATCTCTAAATTCAGGATCTGCAAGATTTATAATACATGAAAAATCCTGTTTTCTAACAAGCTGGACACTTTCACTCATTATTACCCTAAAATAACCTTTTTTCAACGCTTTTATCTTTTCCCTGTGCTAGTCTATCGAGTCATCATATGTCAGACTACAAAAGGAGAAACCATTCTTTTTCAGGAATTTCTCATAATATCTTTCCTGACCTTTTTCATGAATCAAAAGAATCAGTTTGCCGCTAAAACAAAAATCCTCGAAAATCGCTTTTATATTTTCCTCTTCAGTTTTAAGAAGACGTTTTGAGTACAATTTATGAAATAGGTCTCTGTATACTGATTTATCAACTATACTCTCAAACACTTCATAATCAGAGTTGTCCTCGCCTATAAACTCATAGATATGTTGATATAGGTCAATAAACAGCTCAACATTATCAGGAAATCTTCTGTAATATACATGATTTATGAATCTATCATCATATAAGGTCTCCGATGATGATTCCTCAAGTTCAAAATCGAGTTTCCATTTATCCACTTTCAAAAGTTGTCTTAAAATAGTGAACGATCGATTAAGACCGGAAAATATATTGAAATAATATCTCTTTTTGAACTGTTCATCCATTCTCTGATCAGGATCCTGGAAAAGTATTCTATTATTATCAAATTCAATCCAATGATCATCATCTAAGGAAAGAACTTTTTTTAATCTTCCGCAAAGTGTAGCTATTACACCTCTATAGTGATTCAATTCAACAAAATGAAGTTTTCTTTCATTAATATACTTTTCCACTGTATATAGGTTTTCTCTAAGTACATCAAAATAGGAATACATCCTGCGAAGTAAAGTAAGCACTTCTGCCTTTTCTTTTAAAAATAATCTAAAAGAACATGAGAATGTCTGTTTTTGTTTCGGACCATATTCTAATATCCTCTCGATTAATCTATTTATCTTTATGATATTCTCTTTTAGCTCTCTATAAAATTGAAAAGCATCAGAATTATTTTTTAGATTGATCTCAAAATAAAGCTCAATGGTATTTAACAGGTCACTCATTTTGGATAGGTCGACATAGTCCGTCTTAAAGATCTTTTTAAGCAGACCAGCATCAGGAAAAAATATAGCAGATTCGATCTTATCTTTAAAAAATTCAGACTGGTTTACATCCGAAATAATAAATCTGCTTGAAAAGATCTTTTTCTTTACCGATTGGAAAAAGCATTTTTCATAATATGGACATTCGAGTTGAAGACAGTTTCTCTCTCCTGCTTTGATAAATTCTTTTCTCTCTTTTGGTATGTTTATCTCTTTTAAAGAACCGTTTTTGGTTCCGGCAAGCCAGAAGACCACATCATCATATATAGACTGTTCATGTCTAAACAACGACACAAATCTTTGCAGACATATATAATCCCCGTTATAAAATACAAAATCCTTCAACCCTTCAAACTGTCTCTCTAATAATCTTTTTATCTTATCTGATGAATACATAATAAGAAATTTTTCAGAATGTTCTCGAAGCAGTATAGCAATATGATTTCTAAATCTATCTATTGTTGATTCTTCGACCCACATCACATCTTCATCAAAGATATCCGGATTTGCTCCTTTTATAAATGGCAATTCTGAAAGTCTTTCCTCATTGCTATCCTCTTTATTGATATCCTCAAGAAACTCATGTATCTCAAAAGAACTAACCTTTATCTCAATAAACTTTCGTATAAAGAAGAAAAAATCTTTTTTATCATCTTTTCCAAGGAAAAGAAAAGCTTTAAATATCCTGGTGTTTTTTCTAAAGAACCCTAATATTTTATTAAAAAACTCTTTAAGATCGTTTATCGATATGATATCGTTCTCTTCAATTTTCACAGGTAATCTATGCGATACCTCTGACAGTGAAAAATGAAGTTTTTCATCAATAGTATCTATTCCACTTGTCTCTCTATCAAAATATATTATATTTCCTGTCTTTCTTTCTTCTATGAAATTTTTCCAGATCTCAGGATTATCCGTTCTTATTGAATCAATAAGTACATAATCGCAATATAGATTTCCGCAGAAGAATTCCCCTTCCTTAAAGGTCAGACAATAAAGCAGGTCCTTATTGGCTCCTTTTAATCTTTTTTTAAGATCTTCTCTTGTCTTTTCATCTCTAACAAATTTCAGGTAATTCTCCATAAGTTTGAGTCTTCCACTTTTGAAGAACACTTCAGCAAATAATGGTGCAGACTCTTCTCTTGATATAAAACCTGAATCCGTCAACCTGGAGATCAGTTTTTCAGCTTTTCTATAATCTTTAAATTCAATAGCCAGATCTATGTACTCCAAAATAAAATCTTTTTCTATATAATTATTGTCTATTAAAATCTCGTAATATGTTCTTGCTTTAACAAAACTCTTATTTGATTTATATATAGAAGCTATCTGCCTTTTGATCTGTACTTCGTTTGGTCTTACCTTTTCGAACTCAAGTAAGATGTTTAGAAGATCATCCATCTTTGAAGTGTTCTCAAATATAAATATAAGGTGCTCAAAAGCAAAGTTGTTACTCTTGTCTTTTTCAAGAATACCTTTAAACATAATAGCCGCATTCTCATAATCTTCTTTTGCTTCGAATAACAGACCGCGATTTTCAAGAAGCTGTAGATCATCCTTGCCTTGAATTCCTTCATAAATATCCAAATACTCATCACATTTCTCGAAATCCTTGGAGAAAAAGTAGACTTTTGCAATATCAAGAGCAGCATTTGAATCAAGAGGATGTTCTCTAAAATAATCACAAAGATATTCAAGCGCATCTTTTGATCTACCAAATTTCAGATATGCTTCACCTATTTCTTTTAATAGTTCTTTATCCTTTTTTTTGGAAAATGCATCGTGATAATAACCTAAAGCTTTTTCACTACCTCTTGCATTATATATCCTTGCAAGTTCAAGTATATAATCAGGGTCATCTTTAAGAGAGTCATACTGCCTTATGGTAATATTAGCTTTATCGAGTTTGCCAATATTTCTATAACAAATAGCCGTTCTTAAAAGAAGTTTTCTTTTTTTGTCAGGAAGCTGCGTAAACAGTCTTTCGTATATATCTACTGCTTTATCAAATTTAAGGGAATTAAATAGATTATCCGCTTTTATCTCATCATAAAGAGAAGATAATCTGGTTCCCAAAAACCTATCTATATATTTAAGTATCAACTTAACCCCTCGTTTTTATTATTCTTCTATATTCAACATTTTATTTTTTCACCCTTACTCTTTGTGATAAGGATGGTTATTATTAATACAAAAACCCCTGTATATCTGCTCTAACACAATAATTCTAAATAGTTGATGAGGAAAAATCAAATTGGAGACAGATATTATCTCATTACATCTTTTTTTTACCGATTCACCTACTCCTTCTGCTCCACCAATAATAAAAGTCAGATTGGAATAACTTTTCAAAAGACTCGCTATATATCTTGAATTCTTAACGGTTTTTCCATCAGGAGCAAAAAGTATTTTTCTAGAGTTTTCGGTTAGCTTTTTAATTATATTTTCACTTTCTTTTTCAATCGATGCATCTTTAAGCTGATCTATTTTTATTTTAGAAAAAAAACCACATCTCTTAAGATAAAGATCGTTAAGTGATAAAAACTCCTTTTTCATCTTACCAACAGCAATTACATTTATGGACATTTTTTATAAACCTTTCTAAAAACGTGGGGTTTGGGATTTGGTATTTGGGGTTTGGGTTGGTATTGATTTTCCCGAAATCCAAAATCCAGCTTCATCCCAAATTCCGGATTTTTATTGAATAATACTTTCCTCCGGCACCCATCCGGTTATATTATAAGTCTCTATGTAGACCTTAAAAAAGCCTTCTTTTCTATCAAATATAAGCGCTTCCATATTAGCAGGAAGATGTCTTATAAGAGAATCCTGATTTTCAGGGTCTTTAAAAATAGGCGTAAAATCCATCCTGATCTTTGATTTCTTGAGTTTGGATATATATCTTGAATATACATAAGCAGTTCTTTTTGAGAGAAATGATATCTTATACCAATCTCCCTCTTTCTCAAGTATCTTTAATCTGACCTTTTTGTTAACTATAGCAACTCTTGCTGCATCTTCAAGTGGTTTTAATCTGATATTGACCGAATTACCGTTGACTATACCAAAAGTCTCCTTTGTATCCATAGAATAATCTGTAAATACTTCTGAAGTATCAAAATAAAATACCAGATTTTCCTTTGTATCCTTAATATCAATAAACTCACTAAAAATATAACCTTTTATAGGTGGTAGAGTAATCTCAAGCCAGGACTCTGAAGCAGCACGCTTAATATTCACTATATCACCCTGATACAACACCTCTATTCTCGGATACATAGTCGAAGGTCCACTTCTTACATTCAATCTCGAAGAGTTAACAACCCCTCTATTTATATCCGATAGTTCAGAAAAGGATTTTTTAAACTCAAGTTCATAACCTGAAACAAAGAGATTCATTATCATAATGCACAATATAATATATTTGATCTTATTATTTTTCATATTCAAACTCCGGTCTTAATTTTTCAAGTATCTCATATGGTGTTTCAACCATTATTTTTGAGCCAGCTAGTATATCAACAAAACCAAGTTCATTTTTAAATCTAGGTACTATATGAAGATGTATATGATCTATACTTGCACCTGCTGCTCTTCCGAGGTTAAAACCAGTATTATATCCTCCAGGTGAATAGACTTTATCCAGAATCTTCATACATCTTTTCTGTAATCTGAAAAGTTCTACGACCTCTTCTTCTGTAAGCTCCTGATATTTAGTAATATGTCTCTTTGGAAATATCATTATATGACCAGGATTATAGGGATAAAGATTTACAGTAACGACAAAATTTTTGGTCTCATCAAGCAAAAGAGTGATTACATCTTTTTCTTTCTTGATAATAGAACAAAGAATACAAGACTCGTTATTCTTTGAGAATCTTTTTTTATCTATATAGGCTCTTTTTCCTGGAGGGAAAAGATGTTTTTCAAACATAATCAATTATTTTCTTTTTTTTCTTCTTTTTCTGTTTGCATCTTCTTATATATCTCATAACATTTTTCAAAATCCTGACAATATGTGCAACAGTTTCTCTCTAGATTCTTTTCACCTCTATGCCAGTTTATTCTACATATCTTGAAATTTTCACATCTGGAGCAACAGTACCAGTTCATATTAGTAAGATTTCTTCTTTTAATATCCTCTATCAAGGTAGCAAGCTCCACAATATTTTCAGGTTTATTTCTATGTTTTGGATCCATAAGTCGATAGAACGTATCCACCTCTTCATTTGTACCATATAGATGGACAATAAAGAGCTCTTCAAGAAACAACGGATAATACTTACCAAGCGGCATATTATTCTCCCATAACTTTTCAATTGAGACTTAGAACAATATTTAAATTTATATAAAATGAGTGTCAATGTCAACCGATATAATATTTATGCGTATTATTTGTATTTTTTCTTTATTATTTTTTTTGTTATTTATTATATCATGCGTGTCTTCCGGTATTAATCCTTCAAAACTTACGAATGATCAAATTTTGAGAATAAACGGTTTAAGACCGGGGGATAAGGTATTAAAAGATGCTTCGAATGATAATAATAACCGAGCATTAGTATTAAGAAATGATACTATCCTTGTGATAAAAAAGAACATTGATCTAGAGAATACATCTTTTGAACACAAAACAAACATAACTTTTCAGAGTAAAAATAATATTTCATCTATATCAATAGAAGATATCAAAATAGAAAATGATTTTAATACGATCTTCTTCAATTCGAATTTCGTCTTAAAAGTTTATTATTCGGATGGAAACATCAATTCATATGATATTTACGATGAAAGCAATCTTATGATAGCATCTGAATCAGCCAACTCTTTAATATCTTCTTTAAGCAACCAAGCTAGTCAACCGAATATTCCAACCTTTTTATACGATTATGATATGTATATGATCTCTGTAGAATTACAACAGTTAAATCAAGATAATATCAAAGATGTCACTGAAAGAATATTGTCATTAGAAAACAAACCATCAGAACATGGAATAGATTGGGATAATAGTCTATTTGAGGATCGTGAAGATTTTTTTAAAGAACCAGATCATTGTATATCTCAATAAGTTTCTCGGCAGTCTCTTGAGTCTTAAAATAATTAAGATATTTAAGAATATGAACTGTATAAGCAGACCATCTATCAACAACTATAAAATAAAAGTCTATCGCCCTATCTCTTGGAAGATACTTTATCACCTCAAGAAATTCAAAGATTTCTTCTCTTGTAAAAACATCCTTATATTTATCTATGAAAGTCATAAGATAGTCTTCCTTTATATTTCCACTGACCACCATTATCTTAAGCGCTTTCACCTTTGCTTTAAGAGAGGTATTACCACTAATCACATTTACAAGTCTTTCAACAAGACCTGATTCTTTAAAATATGGCATCAAAGCATCCATGAGTTCTTCAATAAGAGCATCATCAGCTTCCAAATATTTATCAAGTACCTGAATAAAGAAATTGTATCTTCCAGATGAGATACCAAGTGATATAGCTTTGATTATAACAGGTCTTATCCTTTTGTGACATTCATTAAACAGACCTCTAAGAAACATTATTGAGTTTTCATATTCTCCAAGTCCGTATATAGCATATTCTTTTACTATATCTGATTTATATTTTGCTGATTCGATAAAGAAGGTAAAATTCTTCTCATCCTTTTCCATAAATTTCAGTATGGCTAATTTTATATAATCATAATTTACATACCTGAAATGTTCAGGTATTTTCCTGCCAAGCATTCCGAATAGTTCAAGATATTCTGCTATTATCTTAATATCTATCTCATTGAATCTTTGAGTCTCATAATCCCTTGTGAATATAGCTTCAAGTGAACCTTTAAAATAATCTATCTCAGCCTGATTTATATCTCTAAAGAAAGAATATACAAACCTTTGATCGACGAATAATTTCTTATCCGTCATAAATGGTTTTATCTTTAAAAGAAATTCTTCTATTTCAGAAGTCCGGGTAAGATTTCTAAAGATAAAATGTAAAAACTCATGATTATCCACTCTATTTAGATATTTAACAAAATTCTTCACCTTAAAAATGCTTATCTGTTCGATTATAAGTGATATAGCAGAATTCTCTCTATCAAGCATTATCATATTCATGACAGATTCTCTAAGAACTGGAAAATAAAAAGGATGAATTATTCTCCACATTTCAAGAAGTTTTGAAAAAAGCTTTTTATCATAGAAACTTATGTATTTAATAGCCGCTATTCTTACGATCTCATTATCGGAGGATAGTTTGTCGTTGATTATCGATATTATCGTCTTTCTAATAGTCGTAGATGTATCAGACTCCATCATGAGTCTTGAAAATCTTGACAGACATGCTATCTCCATTGTCGGGTCCGATGAAAAGACTTTTTTTGTAAGTTTTTTAAAATATTTTGAGTTTATCCCTTTAATTATAGATAGATGTTCCAGTTCATTTCCGTTTTTAAGCACATCATCGATTATTTCTTCAACCTTGTTATCTGCAAATGAAGCTAATTTCTGAAGAAGCTTTCCTCTTGTAAGAAGATCTTCAGTCTTTAGCTGATCAATAAGAAAAGAGATTACTCTTTTTTCTTTTAAATGTTTGATTATCACATCTAAAGATGAGACATCAATTTTCAGAAACTGTGTGTCTCTTAAGAAAAGATCATGAAATACTACTGTGTCTTTCTCGGAAATAAGGGAAAGATAATATACCTTTTTCTCAGAATCTAATTCTTTTGCATATATGTTAATAAGAAAATCTATCTCAATATTACTAAGCACGGTAGAACCTGAAAGTGCTTCACAATAAACCTTAAGTTCATCTATGCTGGTTTTAACGATCGTATCTTTAAAAAAATTGACAACACTCGAGTAGTGAAAAGTTGCAAGTGTCTTAATAATAACATTTTGAATATTCATGCAAACATACTTTTCTTAAACTTCTTAAGCCTCGCTTTGAGTTTTGCGATCGCCCTGGAATGTATCTGGGAAACTCTTGATTCTGTAAGATCAAGAGTTGCTGCGATCTCTTTTAATGTAAATTCATTATAATAATATAATGTTACCACAAGTCTTTCGTTATATACAAGACTATTTATTGCTCTGACTAAAGTTTCCTTTATTGCCTGTTCTTCGGCTTTTTCTTCAGGCGTTAGATTTTTTTTATCTTTTAAAAATGAAGCTTTATCTTCATCATCGGATTCAGCTGAAAAGAAACCTTCAAGAGATAGAAGCAGAGCCTTTCTATGGTCCACAAACATCTTCTCTAGTTCTTCAGCAGATACTCCTAATTTTTTTGCAATATCAGCATCATTTACATCTCTATTTAATTCCTGTTCTAGTTCAGCTATAGCTTTTTCTATTTCTTTACTCTTTATTCTTATACTTCTTGGTGCCCAATCAAGTTTTCTTAAAGCGTCATATATTGAGCCTGAGATCCTAGTCCTTGCATAATATTCAAATTTAACATTCATATCAGGATCAAATTTCTCTACAGCATCAATAAGTCCGAAAACTCCATATGATACAAGATCGTTGAATTCAACACTTGGAGGCAAGTTAATCGCTATCCTTCCAGCTATTTTTTTCACTAAAGGCGCGAAGTGTTCAATTACTTTTTTTCTATCGTTTTTATTTTTTCTTTTCAAAAGATCGTAAAATTCTTCAGCCATTTTTATCCACCTGTATTACTCTGAAGTCCCCACCGGTCATTGCCGCCCAGTCATTATCGCGATTATCCTCGATTATTACCTCTTTTATTTCGCCGGATAAATATCTGTTATAAAAAAGAGACTTCTGATTTTTTATATCTTCGATTATAATAACATTATCTCTTTTTTCGGTATCAGGAACATTTTTGTTTAAATAAACTCTTCTTACTTTAGATATTAAAGACGGTATCTTATGAAAATCTGAGACTTTATCCTTACTGAAAACAAATAGTTTCTGAAACTTTATTACATCCTTGTACTCCTCTGTTTCTTTTTTACTATCTATAATAAACAGATTGATAAACTCCCTTTCCTTTTTAATATCTTTGACCTGATCACTTTTAATAATATAAGTTGCAGTATCTTTATTAAGATCACTTGATAACAAATAAAAATCATTTTCCTCAAAATCTAATTCATCCCATATGATCAGAGAATTTAATCCAGTTTCCAGGTAAAGATATCTATTTATAAATAGTATCTCTCTAATATCCCATGAATTGAAATAAAATTTAGAATATTTCAGTTCATTAATGACCTCAATAACATTGTTTATTTTTATTTCTATAGGATGATCAAATAATTTGGCTGCTTTTTCGCCGTATATACGACTAAGAAGCCATCCAAATGAATCTCTTCTAATATACTCATTATCTTCTTTGTTATATTCAATATCTTTAATAAGCTCTTTAAGTGAAATATCGAGATCTTTTTCTTTTTTAAGATCTGAATATATATAAAGTTCTTTATCCTCTGTATAAAAATACATCGATGAAAGATTTACAGATACATCTTTTAGAAAACCAACCAGATCATCAATACATCTTGAGATATATTTAACAAAATAAAGCTGATCTGAACCTTCTTTTCTTAAAAAATCGATAAAATCATCCATATTTCCTTTAGCATTATTATATCTTAGCAGCAGTTCAGTACAACCAAGTCCTTTTAAAGAAAAGATATTAAAAATATATAAACCAGGTGTCTTCTTCATTATATCCATCTTTTCCTGAAGATTTCTTACAAAGAAATGTACATCATAGTTAAAATCATCAAAATAATCCTTGAGCACTTTGTCGTATCTAAAAAATATATCCAGATCTTTAAATATCCTGGCTGCAATCGAAAGTTCTTTTAACCTATGTTCAAATGGATAAAAATGTCTTCCTTTTATTATAGGGAAAATATCCTTTAAATCCTTTTCTATTTCGATCTTTTCATTATCATAGCTCTTGTTAAAAAGAGCAGGCATAGATATCTCTTTAATATCCTTTTTTTCCAGCGAACATTCAAATCTGCAGATACTTCGCATTGGACAGTCCGATATCTCAAAGAACATACTCAATACGTTTTCATCGAGATTGGAATATAGAAACAGTGTATTATCAGTTGGCATCTCTTTATTTAGACTCTTCCAGAGCGATACTATAAAAAACTCTTTTTTATATGGAAAATCGGATTGATATCTAATTACCTCATTAATATAATCAAATTTAAGCAGACAATAAAAGTTCTTATTTTTTTCCCATACCTCATTTATTTTATATATCTTCTCTTCTGCTATATCCTTTTTTTTCTCTCTATCTAAAAGAAATACATTCTCGTCCATCTCAATATCGAACATCTCCGATAAATAACTATCTATAATACCTGTACCTGTTATGATTCTTTTCTGAATATTGCTTAGATCGGATATTATATTACCAATTCTTTCAAGTGATGCCACAGGATCACTATCAATATCTTCGATTTTTATAGAAGGTTCTAATGTCAACGCAAGCTCAGAAAATGAATATATGTTATCACAATAATATCTAAGCTTGGTTTCAAGCTGTCTTTCATCTGATACATAAAGTATAGTATTAATACCATCTAAAAAATAATCCTGAGGAAAATCTTTACATTCACAAATATCAATTACCTGCATATTAAAAATAAGTTTAATATTTAAAATACCGTTATTCTTAACAACAGAATATATTAAGGCTTTTTGATCATTGATATTGCTGATCTGTTCTAAAAGATCAAAAAACTTTTTCCAGCCTTTTTTTTCCTTACTATTCTGAGCGATTGCTTGCATCTCATTATGGTATTTACTCTTCAGGTTCTGAATAGTATGTAGTTGTCTTGATTTATATAGATTACTTAGATAAATATCAAATATTTCCTTATCAGGAGCATATCTGCTTATATATTTTTTCCCATACTCATTTACTTTATTAATATTTCCTATCTTATCTGAAGTTCTGATAAGCTCAGTGAGAACCTCTTTATTCTTTGAAAAGAACCATGTCATCTTTAGAATACTGATCGCTTTTTCTTCAAGATCTTTATTTAAATATATCTTTGATAAAAGAATATTACTTCTCATATCAAATGGTTTTCGTTTTCTATATATCTTAAGAAATCTTCGAGCAAGATCCGGTTCATCCACAAAAAAACACGCATTGGCATAAATATATAGATATTCAGGTTCTACAGTAGCTATATAAGCTCTTTCTGTAAAGTCTACAGCTTTCTCAATATCTTTTTTTACCAATCGGTATTTTTTTAATTCAAAATTTATCTTTGCCCTTGTCAGTATAGCTTCTTTATAGAAAATAGATTCGTTATCTATATCAGATATCATTGAGTTTATTATCTTGAGACCATCATCCATTCTATTAAGATGAAATAGTATTCTGACTTTTAATATTATAGCAGGAAATCTTTTATCATCTGTCTCATTTACCTGTTTTAAAACGTCCAATGCTTCCTGATATTTTTTCTTAAAAAAAAGCACTTGTGCTTTATAAAAATTTGCTAGACTGAGATTCTCTTCTTTTTTTGCAAGAATATCTATTATCTTTTGTGCATCTGTATAATATTTTTTATTTATATATATCCTGATTATCTCAACAAGAAACTCATTATCAAACAACTTTAATTCTACAACCTTTTGAAAATCGTTAAAAGCTACTAAAAAAAGATTTTTCTTTGAAAATGACTTTCCTCTATAATAATATGCATAGGCATTTGAAGGATTTTCATTTATACAATCATTAAAATGTATTATTGCTTCATCGTATTTTCCAAGATTATAAAAAGCTCTTCCCAGCCAAAATCCAAATCCGGCATATTCCGATATCTCAGGATAATCCTTGAATATATCAAGAACATTCTCATACTTTTCAGATGATAGAAGTTTCTGAATATTTACGCAGAAAAACACAGGTTTGTTTTCAACAATTGGAATATATCTAGTATCCTCTACAAAAATCCTGTAAAAGAATTTAGCCTCATCTGAACCAATAGCTCTCTTCAGATAGCCTTTTATTATATCCATCTCCCTGCTACTTAGCAATGAACGTATTTTTTTTATCTTATGTGAAAAATAACATTTCTCGTTCCATATAGAACATCTTGAATAATCAAAGAAACATACAGGAAGATAGTCTGAAAATCTTTTTATTAAATAATACTGGGCTATTTCAAAATCCACATTGTAATTCTTTGATCTTTTCAGCTTCTTTAGAAATTGATATACCAGCCGCCAGTTGTTTGGCATAAAATCTTTCGAAGATGATAACAGTATAAAGACTTTAATATAAAGATAATAATACCTGTATATATATTTTTCAGTGATAAGCTCTCTATCTATTCTTTCAAGCAAAAATAAAGCTTTTTTATATTCCTTGTTCATGTAAAAGAAATTTATTGAATAAATATACGAAGTAGGATCACTACATATTCTTAAAATATCTTCAACAACTACTGAGAATCTTTTATCATACATCTCTCTAGACTGGAGATATTCAGCAAGATATCTGACTAATTCGTGATAATCTTTATTTTTTTTCTCCTGATCATCAAACATCTTATGAGCATTTAAAAATATATTTACATTCTCATCATCGATAAGATTTCTCTTTCTCAGTATGTTTACAAGATATTTAGTGTTATCGATATCCTTTGGTTTCTTATGATAAAGATCTGAATATATCTTCAAGGATTTTTCATCATCCAGTTCTTTGTTCCTAAATATTCTTGCAAGCTCTGAAAGTGAATCTATTCTACTTTCATCTTTTTTATAAATAGAATAAACAAGCTCCTGAGAAAACTCATCCTCAATATTTAGCTTTTTTATTAGCGAGAAAATATATGGGATGATTTTTTCATCTTTTGTGTTATCATAATAAAACTTGAATACAGGATAAAATACTTTTCTGTTCCAGGTCCTTTTTCTTTTTATTATAAGCTTTACAAATCTCTCTATAATATCTATGAATTCTTCATCTCTATCAGGATAATAATAATAAAAGTTAAGAAGTAATGTGATTGATCTAAGATCGTGATCTTTTAATCTGAAAATATGTTTTATTATAGGTTTTTGAACATCAAAATCTTTTTTAAACTCAAGACAATATCTCTTTAATATCTTTAGTTCCTTTTTATCTATTGTATTCTCTTTATAAATAAGATAGGTAAAATTCTTAAGCATCTCATGATCATATAGATAATGATTTAGATATAAAAAGAGAAGCTCTCTCTCATAGACATTAGTTTCCTGAAAAGCTTTCTTTACATAAAGTAATGCCTCTTTATCTTTTTTCAGATATTTTGAATTTTTTTCAGCTACCTCTATTATCTTAAAGTACTCATTTCTTTCGAAAAGGATCTTTATTTTTAAAGCAATAGTCTTTGAATACCATTCTCTGTTGAGGAACCTCTTGATAGGATTTTTAAGTTCGAATAGGTTTCTGTTTATGAAAGAATTTGCCCTTTCATAGTCACCAGAATCAATAAGTCTTTTTACAATAACAAGGTTTTCACTAAAATCTTTAGAATTCACCTAGATCCAATCCTGATTAAATTGATAGATCCTGTTCAAAATACAGTGCCATTCGAGCAAATAAAAACTCTTTCTTCTCAGCGAGTACTTTTTCGAAATATTTTTGAGATCTTTCTTTTTTATCAAGTGCTATAAGACAAAGTCCCATATAATAATTTGCTTGTGGATGAATAGGATCCAGATTCAGTGCTTTTTTAAAATATTTATATGCAAAAATATACCTTTTCTTTTTCATCAGGATCAACCCTATTCCAATAAGAGGTACAGGATTTACATTGAACTTTTTAAATGAAGATAGATAATAATCCTTGGCTTCATCATATTTTTTTAATCCATGATATGCTTTTCCAATATTCAGATCTATATAAAAACTGTCGATCTTTTTTTCGTTTTTAAGAAATTTAAGTGTATTCAAGGCAGCCCTGTAATTATTTCTATCAAAAAATTTAAAAGCTTTTTTAAAATACTTTCTATAAATAAGATATCTAATTATCTCAAACATATGAAGATTTTAACATAATAAAAAAAAAGTGTCTATTTAAAAAAACAGGAATTAGGGGTTAGGATTTAGGATTTAGGGATTGAGATTCTTCCCGTCACACTTTACGCATTACGCTTTACGAAAAAACTTATTCTTCAACAATATTATCACTCATGTTTTGAACATCGTTTGAAAGTTGATTTATTATTTTGTCAACAAGTGGATTAGAGTTAATAAGATTCTTTATCTCAACCTGCTCTATTATATCTTCATACTGTAGACTATCATCTGTCCAATATAGATGATAAGCATAAAGAGCTCTTACATAGTTGTCAGAAAAATATTTATATATATTGGAACAATATCCTTGCGGTATTTCCTTAAATATATCTTCCACAAAAGTAAGATCACTTGCATTTCTTATATTTAACTTACATGCAACAAGACCAATTACAGCTTCAGTAAGTGGCAGGGAACGATTAAAAGCTTCCTCAGCCTGAATATATCTTTCATTATGTAATGCGATTATTCCATCAGCAAGGAAAAAAAGCTTCTCGATCTCGACAGGTAGTTTTATTCCCCTGAAAATATTTAGATTCTGCTCTGCTTCTACAAGATTATCATCATTAAGGAATTTATATACATTATCGATATTCATTGAAAGATAGTCTTCTGAGATGATTTCTGTCGTTTTTTGAGTAGATGTCATAGGAAGCTGTGATGAAAAACAACCACTTAGTGAGGATATAACAATAAGTGCTACAATAATTAAGTCTCTTTTAATGTTCTTCATATAAAGTTTATCGGTATAATTGAAAAGTTAAATAAAATGTTTTACAGAAAATACCAGAAGACATTTTTTATAACAGTGAGCAGATTCTAATGGGTCTTAGTGAGCAGAGCTAAAGCTCTTTGTGAGTAGTGAGTGGTTTGCAACGATAAAAAAAATTTTTCAAAAAATAGAATACCTTTAAAGGATACCTTTCAATAAGTGCATTTTTAATAATAGATTCAATGATTTTTCTGTTGTTTCTTTAAAGGTATACTACCGTGGGCCTACAAGAAGTTCGTAAGAAAATTCAACCTCTCCGGTCGATACAACGTATACCCCGGTTCCCTCTGTTGGTGTTCCAACATTATACTGGTAAACCTGTATCAGATAATTATATCCAGCTGGATTTTTAGGGAGTTCCTGAAGAAATTCTCCCCTCAGCTCTTCCACTGTATCCGGCCATCTACCATATTTTAATCTAAATTCCTGCATATTTTTCTTTATAGTTTGCATATCCATCATCATCTTTTTTACTTTCATATCTCTTAGCACACCTTTAAAATAAGGAGTTGCTGCTGAGACTACTATCAAAATGATCGCAAGTGTTATCACTATTTCTATAAGAGTAAAAGCTTTTTTATTCCTGAATGGCAAGAAAAGCCTCCTTTTCGACTTTTATATCATTGATGTAAATATTATAAACAGCAAACAGTGAATAAATATTATTATCTATATTATTTCTTGTCCTTTTGATACTAAATGGCTCTCCCCATCCTGTTATAAAAACATTTGAAGAACCAATATATTTATATTTCACAAGATCACTCAATGTAAACATCTTTGTACCATTATCAAGTCTCATACTATCAGATGTTTCTCTATTATTAGCTGAATTTATCTGATAAAGCTTGATGGTCTCTCTTAATTTCTGAAGATTCATCTGAGTCTTTGTTATCTTTGCATTATTTAAATATCCCTGAAGATAAGGAAATCCTACAACGACAAGCAGACCTAATATTGCAATAACTACCATTATCTAAATTAGGTTAAACCCTTTTTTATTCATTTATCCACACCAACCTTTAACTCTTCTGTACCATTTGAATACGTACCAATATACAAAAGGTCTCCAACATGTCTTATACTATAAGTTCCACCGTAAGGATCTCTTGGTATCCTGACCTCAGAATTCACTTGAAGTCCAGTTTTTAGTTCATCAAAAGTCTGGGGATATTTACGATATTTTATACCATATACACACATAGCTTTTTTTATTTCCTGAAGATCACTTTTGATCTTGGCTTTATTTACTCTTCCTGACTGACCTCGAAAATCAACTAAAGCAAACATTGCTATTATAGAGATGATCAAAGCTACTATTACAACTTCGAGTAATGTAAAACCTTTATTATTTTTCATATAAGAACTCCGGTTTTAGTTTAGTGAGGGATACATAACCATTTGCAACTGCTCCCAGATCTGAGTCAGGGGAGTCATCTTTTTCAAAGACTCTCTCACCTTTCAGGATTGCCCTATACTGCCCATTTTTTTTCTTTTTTTCAAATAGATAATATTCCTTATAAAAGAACTCTGCCGGATGTGTCTCTTTTACTCCTTTGATATTATCTAAATCAGGATAATTAAAATTATAAAGTATATCCGTTCTAAGATTTTCTTTATTATCAATTATATATTCTACTAAAAAAGAAGCAGCTCTATAAAAACCTTCTACATCATCTTTTTTTACCATAGCAAGCGATAACGCGAATGATGGTATTTTTCTTTCAAGTCCTTCAAAAGCAGCATTTACTGTACCTGAATATCTCAGATCAATTCCCGTATTCTCACCATTATTGATTCCAGAGATAATCATATCAGGAGAAATATCGAAGGTATCTTTCAAAAATGAAAAAGCGATTTTCGAACAATCTACCGGAAACCCTCCGATAACAGAAAAAGCTTTCTCCACTCCTTTAAACTCTTTGTTTTCAACTATGCTAAGTTCTTTATGAAGCGACATAGCCGCTGCACTTGCACTCTTTTCAACGTCAGGTGCAAATACATATATAGACCAATCAGTCTTTTCGGTGATGACTTCGCATAGTATTCTTATTCCAATACTATCAATACCATCATCATTTACAATAAGTATATTCATTATTTTAATTCAAGGAACAATCTATACCTCTTCCCTTTTCCCTGTTCAACAAAGTTAAGTTTTTCTTCTCTTGCAAGCCAACCAATAGCCATAGCAAATCTTTGTTCTTTCATCGGAGTTTCTTTGAATGTTTCAAGAACTTTTTCCTTAACCTGTTTATACTGTTGTTGTCCATCATCATTAAGTACCTGCCATACATTTCCAGCCATCTGTCCAATAATATTCATAGATCTTCTCCTAAATATTTTTTAAAAACGCTTTAAAAAAAGACGCTTTCTTAACAAATATTAATAAATTTTTAAAATTAAGTCAATCCCTGAAGTATTCTGTTGGATTAAGTGCTAAAGGATTTCCTGTGCTAGAATATTTCCGAAGTTCAAAATAGAATCTTTCAGATCTGATTTTACCGATTACCTGACCCTGGCTGACCTTATCTCCCATTTTCACTAATACGTTCAATGAACCGGAATAAACGGTGTAATAGTTGCTTCCATGTTCAATTATAACTATCTCTTCCCCCACTGTATTATCAACATAGACCACCATACCCGGAGCTGCTGCTTTCATAGAATTACCTTTTGCAGAAAAATAAATACCTTCTGAGGTTAAACCATCCACTTCACTTCCAAATTTATGAAGTATCTTTGCTTTAACCGGTCTCACTAAAAATTTGGAGACTTTTACTGGTTTTACGGTCTTAGTCACGGTTTTGGTTTTAGTTGTTTTAGTATTATTTTTATTTACATTTTTAGTTTTCTCAGGTTTTGATTTATTCTGATTTGTTTTTTGAACACTTCCAGATAAATATATCTTCTGACCAGTAGATAGTACATTAGGATTTTTTAATTTATTTATCGCTATAAGATGTTGCATACTTAATTTAAACTTTTTAGCGATACCAAAAAGAGTATCACCTTTTTTCACAGTATAATATTTACCGCTGGTCGAATTTGAAATAGATGCTTTTCTTGGAGTCCGTCTGCATGATAGATTAAAGAGACAAAGACATATTAATATTACTATAAATAAGCGTTTTTCAAACAATTTTGTTCTACCTTCTTATATAAAGATAATGCTTTCGATGAGATATCGACATCATCATCATAACTTAGCTGTTCAAGTATTTCAAGAGATGTCTTGTTATACACATCACCAAAACCATCGATAAGTTCTTTTAGAACAGCTTTTGATAGATTTTCAATATTATCTGATACTCTTAGTATCAGATCATTATTTTCTATAAGAAGAACATTAAAACTTCTGGCAGCTTCGACAGCTATATCATCATCAACATTCTCAAGCATCGATACAAGAAAATCCATAAATAGTTCATCATTAGAATATCTTAGAGTAAATAAGATCGCTTTTTTAACATTTTGCGTCTCTCCGTTAAATATATCCAGGAACTGTTGAAACATGCTTGTTTCTCCACATTTACCCAATGCCTTTATCGCATTAGCTCGAACAACATCCTCATGATCCTTAAGTGCTTTTTTCAGTATTGGTACAACCTGAATAGCACCAATCTCACCAAGTACAAAACAAGCACTAGCTCTCTGCCATTTATCAGCTTCTTTAAGCATATCCTCGAGTTTTGCAAGCATCCTGAGACCACCTAGTTCCCATAAGGTCTTAGCAGCATTGGCTTTTACTCTATTGTTATCATCTCTAAGAGTAGGCATTACCGTATTTACAATCTCTATCTCATCTATTGTATCAAAATACTGTTCCAGAGCTTCTATAGCATTACTTTTGGTTCTCGCATCATCCTCCTGATTAATAATAAACAGCAGCATCTGACCACTATCTTTAGTTTTTGCAAGAGCTATTATATCAGTAAGTATTGATCTTAACTTTGGAGATTTTTCATCCTTATAAAAATCAAATAGCGGCTCAGCCATATCCGGAAGAAGATTTTCAAACTTTTTAAGACTATAAAGTATCTCAACCTTTAGATCTTCATCCACTCTTTTATATATTCCAAGTAGATTCAAATAAGATTTACCATCCTTATTAACAGTGAGAATATCAACAACACTTGCATTAATTTCCTTGTCCTTTAATTTGATAAAGGAATCAAGAAGTGAATAAAAACTTTCCGGAAAATATTCTTTGTTTGAAAAGATCTTCAATACACTTTTTATGACATTTATATTTGGATTCTTCATAAGTGGTTCAAGCTGCTTTAGCTCATGTGGTTTTACAAGAGTTGAAATAACAAATACAGCTTCTTCACGAACCGCATCATCATTATCCATTATAAGTGGGATTATTTTATTAAGTACACCCTGTGCATTTAGCTTGGAAAGAGCAGAAAGTGCTGCTTTCCTAACCTTTGCCGAATTATCAGCAAGTCTTTCGGTCACGATCTCTACAATAGAAACATCGTTTGAATGAGCAAGTGATATAAGAGCATTTTTTCTTATATTTTCAATATTACACCTTGTAAGTTTTTTAAGAAGTTCTCGTATCTGTCCTGAATGCACAATACCCAAAACTTCTACAACTCTTTCTTTAACATCATCTTTGACTTCATCAGAGGATAGTATACTTACAAGTTTACTAACAAGTCTTTCCCCTTCCATACTATAAAGATATTTGATAGCTTTCATCCTGATATCTTTATCCGGATCTTTTATAAGTGGAAGTAAATAGTTTTGAATGTTCTGCAGCTTATAAGAAGTTACAAGGTCTAGAGCTCTCTTTTTGACCTCTTTGTTCTCATCCTGTAAAAGCTTAACGGCGGCATTTACAACTTCTGGGGAGTCGTTAAGATCAAACTTTCCAATATCTCTTATGATAAGTAGCCTTATATAAAGATCTTCAGTTGTATCTGAAGCTATATCCATTAATTTTGCAAGAGAATGTTCATCCTGAATTGCAAGAAGAGCATTGATTATCTCTTTTTTTATCGAATGTGTTGGTTTTTCTCCATAAACCATTATAAGAGGACCGGAAGCTCTCTTATCTTTTAGATTTCCAAGAGCTCTAATAACAGCTAACCTTACCTCACTCCTTAATTCAGGAAGACTATTAAGAAGATATTCTATAGCATTTGGATCATCACTTTCACCCATCTGCTTAATAGCTTCAAGTTTTTCATGAAGGTTTCTGCTATTTAATTGAAAGACCAGCTCCTGTAAATCAACCATACACTCTTAGATCTCCTTAAGTAAAGAGATTCCTTTCGAATATTTTATTCCAAAATAATCAAGAATAGTAGCACTTATATCTATAAATCCTTCTCTTACTTTTAAATCGGCACATTTCGAAAATTCTTTACTATAAACAAGTATAGGAATATATTCTCTTGTATGGTCAGTTCCTTTAAAACATGGGTCACAGCCATGGTCAGCGGTTATAATAAGGATATCATCGCCATCCATCTCTTCAATTATCTTAGGAAGGAAAGTATCCATCTCTTCAATTGCTTTTGCATATCCTTCAAAATCATTTCTATGTCCATATTTCATATCGAAATCAACAAGATTTGTAAAAATAAAACCAGGGGTCTTTTCTTTGAAAAATTCTAATGTGTTTTTAAGTCCATGTAGATTATTTTTGTTATGCCCCGATGATTTACTTATACCTTTTCCAGCAAAAATATCCTCGATCTTTCCAACAGCCATTGTCTCGACGTTATTCTTTTGAAGAATAGTAAGAACGTTTTCAGGAGGCAGCACAGGAAAATCTTTTCTGTTAGCAGTACGAACAAAATCATCTTTATTAGTACCAACAAATGGTCTTGCTATAACTCTGCCAACACTAAATTCGCCTGTCAGTATCTCACGAGCTATCTCACATATCTTATATAATTCAGGAACAGTAACGATCTTTTCATTAGCTGCTATCTGAAATACACTGTCTGCTGAAGTATATACAATAAGAGCACCAGTCTTTAGATGTTCTTCACCAAGATCTTTTATTATCTCTGTTCCTGATGCAGCAAAATTTCCTATAGTCTTTTTCCCAGTCCTTTTTTCAAACTCATCTATTATTACAGCTGGAAATCTTTCATATACAGGAAACGGATGCTCAAGAACGGTTCCCATCATCTCCCAATGACCGGTAATCGTATCTTTACCTGGAGAGAGTTCAGACATCTTTCCAAAACTTGCGATTGGCTTGTCTACTTTTTTTATTCCTTTGAGATCAGCTATATTCCCTATTCCCATACTCTCAAGCACAGGTATTTTTAAATCATAATTCTCACATATATGACCAAGCGTGTTGGCACCAACATCACCGTATTTATCGGCATCAGGGAGATAACCTATTCCCATACTATCCGCAACTATCACACATATTCTTCGCATTAACAACCTCCAAATTAAATCAGGGATTAGGGGTTAGGATTTAGGGGTTAGGGAGAGCCAAGGTCTTCCCAAAATCCAAAATCCAGTTTCTTCCCAAAATCCATTATCTCTACATTTTTAAGTAAATTTATTTTTTGAAAATACTTTCGTTATTTTCAAAAAATAAATTTATCCCCTGAAAAATTCTCCTCATTCTTAAAGAACGATGGAATCACATTTTTCTTACTACTAACCATCTTCTCATTAAATCTATCTTCCAATCTTAAAAGCTGTCTAGAGAATTTAAGCATATCTCCTGGAAGCAGTTTTGTGTTATGTAGATTATTTATCAACTCTACCGTATGATTAAAAATCCTGGAATCCTTTATAAAAGCAAAAAATGCATACCTACATATTCCAAGTGAGTTGATAAGAGAACCAGTATAAAAAAGATTCTGCATTATCTCTAAATTCTTTTCATAACTCTCTGGAATATCTTTGAAGAGATAATAAAAAGCTGGAAAATAAGCTTTTGATATATCAAGACCCTGAAATCTTTCCTGACAAAGACCTCCTATCTTCATCTTCCTGACATCATACGGAAGTATCGCTTCGCCGCCTGAGATAGCACATCTTGAAACAGCCAGATCTTTTCCAGCCACTTGAATTCCCTGTTTTAATATTCTGCTTCTATGATCATCTTTATTATTAAGAAAATCTATTATCTGACTGCTCTTTGCTTTTTCAGATATTTCCTGAGATTCCTTAAGCACCGCTATAGCTCCACCTATCTCAATTGGGTCGAGACCCTGCTCAAAACAATAATCATAAAGAGGTTCATATTCAGAAGGAAGAAACAGTCCGTTCATAAGTCCGAGTCCAGCATAATGATCATAATCAATATTTCTACGGGTCTCTTTTGAAGCATTAAAACATTTTATAACACAGTTCTGACATCTATTAGAAAACTCATAATCCTTCTTAAAAGAATTACTTATAGTCTTAGCTTCTTTAATAGGAACAGTTGAAGCATTAAAATTATTTACAGGTAATGAACCAAGGACATTGTTTACCTGGAAAAAACCAAGAGTTGAAAATTCCGGTAATGTCCTACCGGTTATCGTATTTTCAATAAGAAGTTCTTCGAATCTATTAAAGGAATCATTTGTTAAGCTGGAGTATTTATTTCCTGACTTCTTTTTCTCAACAATTATCGCTCTTACGTTTTTACTACCCATAACACTTCCAACACCTGAACCTCTTACAGGAAGTACGTTTAATTTTCCACTACTATCGGTTGCGATTATTGTAGATGAAAGCAGTTTCTCTTCAGATGAAGGTCCGGTAAGTATGATTGAATTGTTTTCACCAAACTGGGCTCTTAATCTATTAAAAAATTTTGTGGTAGTACAACCTGAATATTCATCAGCCGGTATTATCTCTATTCTTGAAGCGCCTACATGAATCAGTACTGGTTCCTCTGATGTCTCTTCAAGAATAATAGAACGAATACCAATATCTAAAAGTGATTTACCTACATCTCCCATAAGCTCAAGTGATCTAAGATTTTCACTAAGAGGAGATATAAAAGCAACGGTCATATGCGAAGAACATGATATTCCAGTAGCGGCCAAAGAACCTGGAGAAAAGACGATCTTGTTAAGAGGATCAAAAGCATCATATTCATAGGTATGAGTATCAAAAAGATACCTTGAAGAAAAATTTCTTCCACCAAAAAGACTCTGATCGGGTATCATGTCAAATTCTTCAACCCTTTTAGCTCTTAGCTTTATCCTAATGTTTTTATTCTTAAGATTTCCTGTCTTTACAAACTTGGCAAGTGCTATTGATTTTTCTACTTCTATATCCTCATATTGTGATATAAGTATTATATTATTTTTTTCTGTTATCTTTGCAAGAAGCTCAAATTCTTCTTTGCTAAGAAGAAGATCAGATACAGCTATCTTGATTGGTATAGAAGTACTTTCTCTGATCTTTTTTATCTCATACTCAAGTCTTTTAGAGTCAGAATTTTTAAGCCATGATAGATTAGGCATTAGAACTATCTCATCGACACCAGCTTTATCCCCATTTTGTATTTCAAGACATTTACTTTCAATCGATGAGATACCTAAAGGGTATCCTACTAGTAAACTGAATTTCACTCGATGTTTTTGAAGTATCTTCGGGATCTCTTGAATCTGAAACGGAAGTAATTCTACATTATTCTCACCATAATCTATTGCTTCATCAACTCTTGAAGACAAAGAGGACCCTAGATGCAGGGTCCTTGCTATTAGAAAATCAAATAATTTTAAGATCTGTTTTCTGGTTAATTTCATTTTATAATTGTTTGTGGTTTTTGGTTAGTAGTGTGATTAAAAAACTCCACATTCCCAATTGCTTTTAATAGCCGCTATGGTCATATTGACCCTGGACAATTGCAACAGAAGCGGAAGCGCCTATTCTACTTGCACCAGCATTGACCATATTTATTGCCCCTTCATAATCTCTTACTCCACCCGAAGCTTTGACTCCAAGCTTATCGCCAACGATTCTTCTCATAAGAGCAATGTCTTCAGCTGTCGCTCCACCAGCACTAAATCCTGTTGATGTCTTAACATAATCAGCACCAGCTCTTTTACAAAGCTCTATTGATTTCATCTTCTCTTCAGAAGTAAGAAGACAAGTCTCAAGTATGACTTTTAAAAGTGTATTACCACAAGCTTCCTTAACTTTTCTTATATCAGAAAGGACTTCATCAAGTCTTTTACTTTTCATAAAGCCAATATTTAAGACCATATCGATCTCATCTGCGCCATCTTCTATAGCTTTTTTAGTCTCGAAAGCTTTTACTTCAGACGGGGTTGCACCTAGTGGAAATCCAACAACAGTACAAACCTTTACATCTGAGTTTTTTAAGAGTTTTGCAGCTGTGCTTACCCAGATAGGATTTACACATACTGAAAAGAATCCAAATTCCATAGCTTCTCGACATAGCTTAACAACCATCTCTTCTGTAGCATCAGGTTTTAGAAGAGTGTGATCAATATAGGAAGCAAGACTTCTGGAATCAAGCTGTTTTGATATATCAGCTTTAAATACCGGGACTTCTACCGGAGTACCGGAAGGAGTCTGTGGTGAATGACTAGTTGTGTTAACCTGTGCTTTTCTATTTATTTCTTTAAGCACTTCACCAGTTATCATCTCAATGAGCTTACTATAATTGTTATCCATAATCTATACCGATCCCTTCATATTCAGTTTATTGATACTTCGTATCACTTAACTGAGTTATTGTTTGTTATTCACAAACAAGTTATTGATGTTTCTCATCAAGTTATTGCTTAAACTTCGTTTAACCAAGTTATTGTTTGTTTCTCAAACAAGTTTCGGACTTTATTAAAATTATTCATTGACTTGTCTGGAAGACAATAACTTATTTGATAAATTTATCAAATAATTACTTGTTCACTTTTTTTGTGAACAATAACTTGATTATGCAAATGCATAATCAATAACAGCTCTTATGCTGGTAATATCTTCTCAACATCTTCATGTGGTGAAGGTATTACATGAGTAGAAACAAGGTTTCCAACTCTTGCAGCAGCCTGAGCACCAGCTTCTACTGAAGCTTTAACTGCACCAACATCGCCTCTTACTATTGTAGTTACAAGACCACCACCTATTTTTTCATAACCAACAAGTTTAACATTTGCTGCTTTTACCATAGCATCAGATGCTTCGATCATTCCTACAAGTCCACTTGTCTCAACCATTCCTAAAGCACTTCTCATAAAGTCCCCCGTTTTTTAATAAATTTATTTATTTCCTGTTATCCAAAGTTATCTTATCTACAACACCTACTATCACTGTATGTACTGGCACCTTCTTATCCTCAAGAAGCATCTGTGCTGTGCTTCCTTCCTTGACTACTATCACTGTATCACCTATTCCGCTACAGACGGTGTCAATAGCCATAAGTTCTTCACCTTTTGCGTTACCATCAAGGTCGGTCTGTTTAACAAGCATCATCTTTCTTCCCTCAAGTGAAGGATTCTTGACACTTGATACAACATTTCCAACTACCTTAGCCAGAAACATTAAATACATCCTCTTTATACAGATTATCGACTATGCCCACAATAGTTGCATCAGTCGGTATATATTTTACACTACTTTTATACGGAATACAAGCTTCTGAGCTTGTGATATATATGACGATCTCATCGTTTCCAGCACCTATACTATCGGTTCCAATAAGAGGTTCACCCACATGTTTACCGTCTCCATCTATCGGCTGTATTATCAATAGCTTCACCCCACAAAATCCAGGATATTTTGCTGTTGAAATAATATTACCGACTACTTTACCAATATTCATCTATTATACTCTTTCCACCTGTACTTTCTTTTCATTAATATAATCTTTCGCCATTGGAAGAATTATTGTATTTTTAGATATCTTTATACTTTTTATCTTATTTCTTCTAAGATAATCCTCAGTTAATACTTTTTCTGCATATACATCTGCTGCAGATACCGATATATCAGATATATCACCTTTCTGACCAAGGATCTTTGCAACAACCTGTTTTATTATCTCTTTTAAAGTATTACTATCCATAAGACCTCCAGATCTACCAGCATCAAGAGCATTTACCATATTGACTCTTTTTTCATGTCTTCCTCCTGCAAACGGAGTATCCACAAATCTATCAAGTATCTGCGTTGCTTTTCCTGAACCTATTATCATAGATCCCATACAAAGCATATTTGCATTATTATGTTCCTTTGCGTTCCATGCACTGTATAGGTCATTACAAAGAGCAGCCCTGACTCCCGCAACTTTATTTGCTGCCATTGTTGAACCAACGCCAGCTCCATCGATCATAACAGAAAGATCCGCCTGTCCCTGGACAACTGAAAGCGCAGCTTTCTCAGCATACTCGGGATAATCCACTTTCGGAATCTCTCCAGTACATCCAAGATCTATCACCTGAAGACCTCTTCCTTTCATGTGCTCTATAAGGTCCTGCTTTAACTTAAACCCACCATGATAACTTGCTATAGCTATTTTCATATTCTCACCCCAAATACTTTATAAGACTAAAGATAAAGAGTGCCAGAAAAATTATCATACCAGCATAGATTATATAATTCTCTTTATCATCCTCTGAATAAAATTCAGGTTGTTCGTCTTGTTTTTCTTCTGTCCCAAGTTTTTCATCTTCAGACTTATTCCTAAGTTTAACTTCTTTTTGCACTACCATATTTCCAAAAACACCATCTGCTAAGCTAACTTTCATCTCAACTACCTCAGAGGATTCTCTGAACTTAGATATGACTTTATTTTCTTTTCTGATAACCTTAGTCTTCACAGGAACCTCGGCCGGATTATCTGCTCCTGTAATAGATTTTGCTATATGTTTTCCTATCACGGAATCATCAGTTATTCTTACTATAACTTTATCTCCAGGTTTCACATCGTTAGCATTCACACCATCATTAGGATCGATAAGAGGTATGACATCTATTAGAACTTCATTTTTAGGATCTTTTTCCTCACCTGATTCTTGATTATTATCATTCTCATTATTATCATCCATAGCTTTGATCTCATCAATGACTTCGGAATAATAATCTACATCCATCTTCATCTCAACATCTATTTCAAATCCCTGACTTATAAGACTTCTAAGTTCATTATCGAGCATATTTTTGATAATAACGCTTCTTAAAAGTTCATCAGAAGTTGTAAGTATGACTTTGTTTATCTTATCTATCTTTGTAGCGGAAAGTGATTTCGAAAAATAGTTCTCGATCTTTCTTACATAAACGAGGTATGCCGAGCCCTTATCATCAAGAATCTTCTTTGCACCGTCTATTATCTCAAGATATCTGCCAACTTTGTCTTCTGTTGATAGACCGATCTGTTTATCTATAGCACATTGGACATCCTGAAATTTGTTTTCTGATGTATCACCGATTATGACTAAGGCACCTTTAAACTCACCACTTACTTCTGTAAACGTAAATTTAAGGATATATCTGGCATTATCTTTGGTCTGACTTTTCACCTCGTTAGCAGAATCATTCTGGACTGGTGGAGTTGTCATCGTTTCCTTCATTTCTTCCATCTGTCTTCTTTCTCCTGAGTATGTCGTAATAAACCAGAATAATTATTGCTACAGTGTAAAGTGGTGAAACGATCCCGAATATGTTATCAGCCTTATCATTTACAAAATAAAAAAGTACTAACGCAACAAAAAACAGCAGATAATAAACAAGTATTCGCATTTAATACAAGTTCTCCGCTAATTCGGGGTGTGGGTTCGGTAACACCATAGAATAAACAAGAAAACCTTCTTCCTGAAGATATTCAACAGCTACCTTTTCACTTTCTCTAACCGCTCCAACTTCTCCGGTAAAGGTAAAAAATGATTTCCCACCCAATCCTTTGGCTATTCTTATCTCTATCATCCTGATATCAGCTGCCTTAAGTGCTGCATCGGCAGCAATTATTGAAGCAGCTATTGAAAAACTCTCAACTACACCTACAGCTTCTACTTTAGGTAGTTCTGTTGAAGCTGTCAGCGCAGGAAATACATCTTCATGAAGATTTGGTATCACAATAGAATCTATTAGAAGTTCAGAAGCTACTTCTTTTGCAGTCTCTACCGAACTCTTTACATCTCCTACTTCTCCACGAAACAGTATTATATATTTTCCAGCACAAACAGGCATACTATACAAAAGACTTACATTTGCAGCTTTTAAAGCAGCGTCACAAGACTCAACACCAGCTGAGATACTTTTATATTCAAGCATACCTATACAATTCATAATCTGACCTCGATATCAATATAATTTTCCCCTTTACTAATAACCTTGCCATCAAGCGGCGAATGGACATTGGCAGAAAAATCTCCACTAAGCTTTCCAATAAGCTGATTCGCTTTTATTTCATTTCCTATATCTACGACGGCTTTAGCTGGAGCACCAATATGCTGATTGAGATATATCCTTAACATATCCGGTTTGAGCTCCTCTGTTATATATTCAGGTTTTACACTATAATATTTTGAAAGACCTAATCTGGCTGTAAGCCTGGTAGTATTTAGCTGTCTTCCTTTTCTAAATACAGGTGCTTTATACTCCTTTAGTCTTTCCTTTTCAAATCTTTTTCCTTCTTTTCGCATCTCGTTTTTGATCTTAACATTTACCGCTCTTGGCGAAAGTCCAATAGGACATGCATAAAGTTCACATATATTACACTCACTGCAAAGCATAGCATGTTCGTATACATGTGGCTGAGTAAGCTCCATGCCTATTGCTCGCATTATCTTATGAGGTTCCATCCTGTGCCCTATAAGGTATCTTGAACATAGCTCTGTACAAGTCATACAGTTGCAACAGGAGGCCCTAGCCTGAGAAACAACACTCTTTATAGTTTGAGTCTTCCTTCTTATCAAAGGATGATCTCTTTCCAAAAAGATTATGCCAGAAGTAGTCTTTCTTACGATCCCCTCATTGACCTCGACTACTTTTCCCATCATAGGACCGCCATCAATAGCAACATAATCTATATCTTTTTTTCCAGCTATATCAAGAAGATACGAAAAAGAAGTCCCAACAGGAACTTCTCTTACCTGAGGATTATTTACCTCGCCTATTATTGAGACAAATCTTTTAGAGAAAGGCTCATCCTGTAATACAGCTTTACCTATTCTGTAGACCGTCTCGACATTGTTTACAATGACATCGATATCAAGTGGAATACCAGCTTCAGGTACTACCTTATCGAGTATCTCATAGATCATGACCTGTTCATCACCTGATGGATAAACATTCCTTAAGACCCTGACCTCGATAAAATCGACATCGATGAATTTTTTTAGAGCTTCACCGCAATCACGGTTCTTCTCTTTTATTCCAATATACGCTTTTTCATAAGGAGTTATCTCACGAACAGCTTTTATACCCTCTATTATCTCTTTCGAGAAGTTAAGCATAAGAGTACGGTCTGTTGCAAGAAGAGGTTCACATTCAGCAGCGTTGATAATATAAGACTGAGCTTTCGCTCCGAGTTTTATATGAGCCGGAAAACCTGCTCCACCTGCTCCAGTGATCCCTGCACTTTTTACCTTATCAAGCATATATATCTATTCCTTTAGACTATTCTAAAATATCCCGCAAGGACACATCTTCTCATTCTTGTGAAAGTCCTTGCAGTTGTAATACCTTCTCCTGTCGGAGATGATATTGTGAATGTTGTTGGTCCTTCACCGTTAAAACCAAGTCCTGCATATGAAGGAGCGTTTTTAACGAAGATACTGACATTTGATCTTTTTGCCATCTTATGAAGGTTCTCAACATTTTTTGAATGCATCATAGCTGTATGGAAATGATTATGCTCAAGTTCATAAGCCATCTCAATAGCTTCATCAACATTGTCAGCCCTGATAATAGGGATAACAGGCATAAGAAGTTCTTCAACAGCAAACGGATGTTTGCTATCAGTCTCAGCAATGATAAGTCTGATATCATCTGATACATTTATATCTATCTGTTTGAGTATGTACGATGCGTCTTTTCCAACAAATTTTGAATTGACATGTCCATCCTGAGTAAGAATGATTCCAGCAAGTCTTTTTTGCCCTTCTTCAGTAAGAAGATATGCACCATGCTTCTGCATCTCATCTACAAGCTGTCTGTATATTTCCTTGACAGCGACGACTTCCTTTTCAGCAATACAAAGAACATTATTATCAAAAGATGCTCCATCTACTATATCTTTTGCAGCCTGTCGTATGTCAGCAGTCTCATCAACTACTACCGGTGGATTTCCAGGTCCAGCCGCTATGACTTTCTTTCCACAATCAAAAGCAGCTTTTACCACACCAGGTCCACCTGTCACGACTATAAGGCGTACTTTAGGATGTTTCATCATAAAAGTACCAGTCTCAATAGTAGGACTTTCAACTGTTGTAATAAGATTAGCAGGGCCTCCAACAGAGACTATTGCTTCGTTTATAAGAGATATAGCCTTGCAACAGACTTTCTTTGCTCTAGGATGTGGATTATATACAACAGAGTTTCCTCCGGATATCATACTGATAGTGTTATTAATAATCGTTTCAACCGGATTTGTTGTAGGCGTTATTGATGCTATAAGTCCAAAAGGTGCAGCCTCTACAAGAGTCATACCTTTATCTCCAGTGTAAGCATAAGGTTCTATATCCTCAACTCCTGGAGTCTTGTTTATAGCAAGAAGGGTCTTCTGTATCCTGTCTGGTACTCTACCTATTCCAGATTCAGCGACAGCTTCTTTTGAAAGTTCTTCACAATAATCAAGCATCTTCTTTCTTACAGCAGTAATGATCTCTTTTCTTTTTTCAACACTTACCTGAACGTAGTCTTTCTGAGCATAGAAAGCTGCGTTAACAGCATCTTCCATCGAGACAAATATACCTTTGCCAACGGTAGCACCGTTTGAAGATGGGATGTTTGGAGTCATTACGGAAGAAGATGTATATTTATCTGTGACGGCTACTTTCTTAACAACTTCCTCTATTATTTCTTTAATATCTCTTTCACTTATTGACATATACTAGTCCCCTTTAAAACTGACATCATCAACTATACCGACAATTGCGGCATCTACTGGTTTCTTATCAGTCTTTGAAGTTTGTCTGGCTGATGAACCACTTACAATTAGGCAGAGTTCATTATATCCAGCACCTACAGTGTCCACTGCAACAACGAAACCATCAGTAGGTTCGAGTTTTATGTTGTATTTTTGTACAACAAGAAGTTTGAAACCCACAAGACGTTCATCTTTTTTTGTTGATACTACGGTCCCTATGACCTTTCCTAGAATCATCCTTTATCGCCTTATTCAGCTTTACCGATAGGAAGGATATCCTCAAGATTTTCATGTGGTCTTGGGATTACGTGTACAGATACAAGTTCTCCAACTTTTGAAGCAGCCTGTGCTCCAGCTTCAGTAGCAGCTTTAACAGCAGCAACATCTCCTCTTACTAGAGCAGTTACATATCCTCCGCCTATCTTTTCATAGCCAACAAGGCTAACGTTAGCAGCTTTGACCATTGCGTCAGCAGCTTCTACCATTGATACTAAACCTTTTGTTTCGATCATACCCAAAGCGTTTTTCATTTTGTTTCCTCCATTTTTTTCTACATCTAGTTTTTTATAA
>PKTG01000053.1 GCA_002869225.1 Candidatus Muiribacterium halophilum
GCAGCACCTACTAGATTTGTATTTGTAAGGTCTTCAGTACCATAGTCAAGGTCTTCATCTATATTAAAGTTAACACCTTTAAGAAGACTTGAGTCCCTTAGCTGAGAAGTTCTTGTCTCATCTATAATCATTGACATATTCCCAGCTGCATTAGTTACCTGTGTATATGCAACAGAAAGTTCTTTTTCTGTAAAAATATCTGAATTTGATACAAATCTACCAAGAACTCTATAAGACTGTACATCAGAGTTAACTATTGATTCATTTGCTATTCCTGGTGGAATAGTTGGGAAAAGTCTCTGATCTGTTATATTAACAACTGATATTATAGTATCTGTACCAGATGAAAATCTGTTCCATAATGCAGCTGGATCATTAGGTATTGCCGGAATTATTGAGTCTGTTGAATCTTCATTACCACCAAAAAGTCCTAACGCTATAGCAACACCATCTGGATCGTTTCCAAATGATATATTAAATTTGGATCCTGAATGTCTGGAAGTAATAGTTAGATAATCATTACCATTATATGTATGAATTCCAGCCTGTACTCCTAAATTTTTCTGGTTGATCTTTCTTATTACATCGTTGATATTGTCAAGTTCGTTAAGTTCAACTGATCTTGTCATTCCATCGACCTGTATATGAAGCTCAACATCACCTGTCATACCAAGATCTCTAAGATCAGCAAGAGCATCACCATTTGAATCCTGAAAAACTGTAGTTCCATGAACATTAGCTGCCTGTCCTGCCTGTACTACAGTTACGGAATAGTCAGCACTTGCTGCAATTCCCACTACATCAGCAGTCATTACTTTTTTATCAAGACTGTTAGCTTTACCAAGAGCATCACCGTTAAGAAGTTTCTTTGTATTGAACTCTGTATACTGCCCGATCCTATCCATTTCATCGATAAGTTCATCTACTTCTTTCTGAAGTCTATGTCTGTCATAGGTGGTATAGTTATCGTTCGCTGCCTGTACAGCAAGTTTTCTCATTCTCTGCAAAATACTATGTGCAGTATCCATAACACCTTCACCAGTCTGTATCATTGAGATACCATCTTCAGCGTTTCTTACAGCCTGATCAAGACCACTGATCTGACCTCTCATCTTTTCTGAAACAGCAAGACCAGCTGCATCATCAGCTGCTCTGTTGATCCTTAGACCTGAAGATAATCTTTCAAGATTCTTGTTAAGTCCTCTGTTGGTTTTGCCCAGTGTCCTGTAAGTGTTGATAGCTGATACATTGTGATTAATAACTCCAAAATTACTCATAAAATCCTCCTTGATTTTAAAAAAATTGATTAACATCCGTGTTAATCATTCCCGTTAGTTTTTTTTTGGTTGAATCTTCCTGTGGTCCCTTAGGAGACCATAAACCTCAGGGAAGCCAACAAAGGCTTCCCCGGGTTTATTAAAAAAAGGCTTATCTTAAAAGTGAGAGTACTGACTGTGACTTCTGATTTGCCTGTGCAAGCATTGCAGTACCAGACTGTATCAATATCTGGTTTCTAGTAAACTGTGACATTTCTTTAGCCATGTCGACGTCTCTTATTCTTGATTCAGATGCTACCTGATTTTCATAAGCTATGTTCAGATAATCAACTGATTTTTCTAGTGAGTTCTGGAACGCACCTAGTCTTGATCTTGCTTCTGATACAACGTTAAGAGCATCATTGACTATAGTTATTGATCTTTCAGCTGAAGCCTGAGTCTCAATACTTATATTCATCTGAAGCTTGTTTGAAGTAGTACCATTATCAAGTTTATCAACACCATCAAACATGTTTCCAGCACCTCTTAGTGAAGTGGTAAGTCCAAGTGCTTCTGCTGTAAGGTTTGCATAGTCAACTGTTATTGTCTGACCTTCGTTAGCACCTATGTGATAAATCTGTCTTGTATCCCTTACGGAAAGTCTTACTGAAAGAACTGAAGTCTGCTCTTGTGCAGTTAATCCATCTAATGAGATACCGTTTGTTGAAGTTGGTGTACCACCGTTAGTTACTGAGAAGATGTTATTTCCTCTCTGAACACCACCATCAACACCAGCTGGGATCGCTGCAAAATGATAGTTTGCTACTGAAGCAGAATCTGCTGTAGCGCCAACAAGATTTGCATTGGTAAGATCTTCAGTACCATAGTCAAGGTCTTCATCAATAGTCATATTGATACCTTTAAGAAGTCCTGAATCTCTTAGCTGTGCAGTTCTTGTCTGATCTATCATTATTGAAGTTCCAGTACCAACAGTTACCTTCTGATAAGCTGTTGATAGTTCTTTTTCAGTAAATACGTCTGAATTTGACACAAATCTACCAAGCACCCTGTAGCTTTGCACGTCAGAGTTAACAATTGACTCATTTGCTATTCCCGGTGGAATCGTTGGGAATAATCTCTGATCAGTTATGTTAACCACTGATATTATAGTATCTGTACCGGAATTAAATCTTAACCATGGTGCATTTACGTCATTTTCAATCGCATTCTGTGTAGAATCTACTGAATCAGCATTTCCACCAAAAAGACCCATAGCTATTGCAGCACCATCAGGATCATTTCCGAAAGAAATATTGAATTTGGAACCAGAATGTCTTGAAGTAAGGGTTAGATAATCATTACCATTATAGGTATGAATTCCAGCCTGTACTCCGATCTCAGCTTTGTTGATCTTTCTTATTACGTCGTTGATATTGTCAAGTTCGTTAAGTTCAACTGATCTTGTCATACCATCAATCTCAATATGAAGTTCAACATCACCGCTGATTCCAAGATCTCTTAGGTCTGAAAGAGCATCACCATTGTTATCCTGAAATATTGTTGTACCATGAACGTTTGAAGCTTCTCCGGCTTGTACTACAGTTATTGAATAATCAGCACTAGCTGCTATTCCAACAACATCAGCAGTCATGACTTTCTTATCAAGTGAATTAGCTCTACCAAGTGCATCACCATTTAGAAGTTTCTTTGTGTTAAACTCGGTATACTGACCTATTCGGTCCATTTCATCGATAAGTTCGTCCACTTCTTTTTGAAGTCTCTGTCTGTCATAGGTAGTATAGTTATCGTTCGCTGCCTGTACAGACAATTTTCTCATTCTCTGCAGAATACTATGTGCAGTATCCATAACACCTTCTGCAGTCTGAATCATTGAGATACCATCTTCAGCGTTTCTTACAGCCTGATCAAGACCATTGATCTGACCTCTCATCTTTTCCGAAACAGCAAGACCAGCTGCATCATCAGCTGCTCTGTTGATTCTTAGACCTGAAGATAATCTTTCAAGATTCTTGTTAAGTCCTCTGTTAGTTTTTCCAAGAGTCCTATAAGTATTAATTGCGGATACGTTGTGGTTGATAATTCCAAAATTGCTCATAAAATCCTCCCTGATTTTTTTTTTGCTGAACATCCTTGTCAGCAAGAGCATTTAACTACACTTTTGTTTAAGACTAAAGTGCAAATGTCTATGAAAGTTAACCTCCTTTCATTATTTTTTGATATATTCTGTGTCATTATAATTAATGTTTCTCTCTCAGTTCTCTCTCAAAAAACTAATGCAATTTCGGTTAATTTTGATTTTACCAACCATTTATTGAATTATTAAATAATCCAATAAAAGAACGAAATAAGAATTTAGATCTATTTACTTTGAAGTATTTGGAAGGAAAATACTTAATTTGAATTTTTAGCTTTTTCTATGACCTGTTTCCATGTTGACCTTAAATTAGTTATTATCTCAAGACAGTCATTCAGGATTTCACTGTCTTTCTTTATATTAGCTTTTATAAGTTCCTGATTTAGGAAAAAATAAAGCTCATAAAGATTTCTTGATATATCCCCACCTTTTTCCATATCAAGTGAGAACATAAGTTCAAGCACTATCTTTCTCGCTCGTGTTATTGCTTCATGACTTTGCTCAATGTCTTTTTCTTTCATTGAGGTCTTGGCTTTTTTTAAAAATCGTATAGCACCATCATAAAGCATTATAATAAGCTGACCTTCACTTGCAGTAGCTATCTGATTCTTTCTGTAAAGATCAGCTTTTTGATTCATAGTCTGCATATTCATATATTACCCTAATTTCGCAAGTTCACCGGAAAGCCATGAACTCTGAGACTGCAGATTGTTTAAAGTAGTCTCAAGGTTTGTATACTGTTTCCACAGTCTTTCCTCTTTTGAATCCAATCGATCCTGGAGCGATACAGCTCGATCGGCATAATCTGATATCGTAGATGTAAGGGAAGATTCTTCCTGAAAGAATATCCCTATTCCTGTATAGGTCTTAAGACCTTCATAAATCTGATAAAAAGCACCTTCATCTGCCATCATATATTCATACGATACTTTAACATCTTCTCCAAGAGCAGGTGCATTTCCAAACTTTATAGTTCCTTTATCATGATCTACAAGATATGTATATCCGGTAAGTTCGTCCTCTGATTCGACCTGTGTATAAACATTACTACCATCACCAACTACCACAGATACGTTTTGCTTGATATTGTCATTTCCAAGAGAAAAGGTTGTCCTATAACCATTCCCTGATCCAATAGTCTTCTCAAGCTCATCAAAAGTTTGACCTTCCCAGTAATCAAAAGTCGCTTCAATGTCTCCAGCTGGTGGAGGACTAAAGAACTCGATATATCCAGTATCTCTATCAATTGAAAATTCATCAGCAGCACTTGGGTTAGCCGCCAATTTATACTCGGTTCCGTCAATTTTGATACTTACATCCTGACCGATGTTCTTATATCCAAGATAAAATTTCTGTTTTGATCCATCAGCACTTGCAACAACTTGACTCTTTATTTTATTTGTACTTCCATTTGCTCTAAGCATTGCTTCAGCAACATCAGGCATATCCTGCATAGCCTGTTCGAATTTTTCTTTATCGAATTCGATCATACCTATTTTCATCTCTTCAGTTACAGCTCCACCTGCCCCGGCAGGTGAGATCCCTATATCTTCTAGTGTGTACCCAGCAAAAGTGGTAGCAAGAAAATCTTTCATTTGATCGTGAACCATTCTTATAGTGTTATTACCGTTTAAAAGACCTTGTTTTTCGAGTTGCTTTAATTCTTCCTGGGTTGTAGCAGAAGATTTTTGCTCATCGGAAGCTTCATCTTCATTTATTACGTTATAAAGATATGTCATAACTTCGTTATATTTATCAACAAAGTCCTGTACCTTTTTCGAGACATCCTCAGTATCGGATTCCACAGCAATACTTACCGGACCTGCTGTATCTTCCTTGAGATTAAACTCAATACCATTTATCTCGAAAGTATTTGAACTTCTTGTTGTAGCTATTCCATTAAATTCAAAAGAAGCATTTGTTCCCAGACTCTGAGTTGCATCCTTTATTTTCATCGCCTCAAGAAAGTTTGTACTTTTATCCTCGAGTACTATCTCAGTATTACCTTCATCTTTAGCTTTTAATGTAAACTTTTCAGAATATTCATCATAAAAAGCTGTAACTCCAGCATCAGAAGAATTGATTCTATCAACAATGTCCTGAATACTATCAACAGATGTACTTACATTAAAATCAACACCGTTTATTGAGAAAATGCCACTTGTTATTGATGTATCTGTATTTATATCTTCTAACTTGGCGTCTTTATCTATAAACTTCATATTGATCGCTTCAAGAAATCCCTGTTCTCCTGATTCAATATCATCAAATAAAGCTACAGTATTTCCTGTATCAGCAGTTATTGAGAAAGTCTCAGTTGAAACATTATAGGAAAAATCAGAAATATCCGCTTCTGAATGATCCTCAACAGCCTGCATAAAATCATCTACGGAACTATAATGTGATAAGGTAAAACTCACACCGTTTATTACAACAGCTCCATCAGGAGTTGCTGAAAAACCTGCATCCTCAAAACTCTTTGTCGTATCGATACCCGATACTGCAGAAGATGATGAGATTATTGAAGATGTGTTGAGCTGTCCTGTTGATGAGACCACTGTAGAACTTGCAAGAGTAACATTCCTGAACGTATAAGTGCCGTTTACCGCTTCAAGTCCTGCAACAGCACCGATTGCATCCTCATTACTGGATGTCGTCTTTTTACTTTTAAAAGAAGATTCCAGAGTCATATCAAATACTGATGCTTGAAAATCGTATACTCTAGTGTTTATCTCACTAACATATTCTTTCTGGTATTCGGTCTCTATCTTTTTTTCAAGTATCCTGTTTAATGGTTGTTTTTCTATATCCATCAACTTTTCAACTATACTATTAACATCAAGACCAGAAGCCAGACCAGTTATCTGCATCGAACCAGCCATAACATCCACCTCCCTCTTTGTTGAGTCTAATAAAGCTTAAACCCTATCAGACTTCATCATCTACTATCAGACCAAGAACATCTCTAAATTTTGATATAACATCCAAAAATTTCTGTTCAGGTATCTGTCTGATAACTTCATTATTCTCTCTGTTCATAACCTTAACTACGATTCTTCCAGTCTTTTCATGAACTGAAAAGGCAAGTTCTCTATTGAGATTTAACATCTCAGAGACTTTGTTAAGGTTTTCTATCTCTTTTTCAAGCTCTTCCTGACTCATTTTTTCAGTTTTGATCTCTTCATCAGGAACTTTTTCTTCTTTTTTTTCTTTTTTCCTCAAGATCTCATCTGGAATCTGTTTCTCGGTCTTCTTTAGACCGGGAGTATTTTTTAAAGTTAAATCAATTCCGGAGTCTATCTTTTCGATATTCATAATACTCCCTCCTTTAGATTGTAGCAGTTTTTTGAAAGAGGGACAAACTTTACAGCCTGTCCCTCGGTATTAAAATCTATTCAGTTTTTCTATTCAAAATTTCATCCAAGTAATGAAAGCACTATCTGAGGCTTGATATTAGCCTGTGCTAACATAGCAGTACCAGACTGTATAAGAATCTGGTTCTTGGTAAAATCTGAGATCTCGGAAGCCATATCAACGTCTCTTATTCTTGATTCAGAAGCTACCTGATTCTCATAAGCTATATTCAGATAATCAACTGATTTTTCAAGTGAGTTCTGATAAGCACCAAGTTTTGCTCTGGATTCTGAGATTATATTAAGAGCATTGTCAAATGCTGTTATTGCTTTTTCTGCAGATTCCTGAGTCTCAATACTTACATTAAGAGCAAGATTGTTTGATGTTGTTCCGTTATCAAGCTTATCTACTCCGTCAAATGTATTTCCGGCACCATAAAGTCCGACTTTAAGACCTAGAGCTTCAGCACTAATGTTTGCAAAGTCTACTGTCAGAGTCTGACCTTCATTGGAACCAATATGGTAAACCTGTCTTGTATCTCTTACAGAAAGTCTAACAGATAATAATGATACCTGCTCATCTGCATCAAGACCATCAAGAGAAATACTGCCTGCAGCAGCTGTTCCTCCGTTTGTGACGGAATAAGTATTACCGAATCTTTCAATACCACCATCAACACCAGTTGGGATAGCAGCAAAATGATAGTTTGCTACAGAAGCTGAATCAGTTCCATTTCCAACTATATCGGTGTTAGCAAGGTCTTCAACACCGTAATCTATGTCCTCATCGACTCTGATTACGAATCCCTTCATCAGACCAGAATCTCTTAATTGAGATGATTTAGTATAATCAATAGTATAAGATGTACCTGCTTTAGTATAAGCAGTGGAAAGTTCTTTTTCAGTAAATACATCAGAATCTGATATAAATCTACCAAGAACTCTGTAAGTCTGTATATCCGAGTTAACTATTGATTCACTTGATATTCCCGGTGGGATAGTTGGGAAAAGTCTCTGGTCTGTTATATTGACTACGGAGATTATTGTATCAGTACCCGAAGTAAATCTTAGCCATTCAGCAGCTGGATCGGTTGGAATAGCAAAAGAAGTGGAATCCTTTGAATCACCGTTTCCACCAAAAAGACCCATTGCTATAGCAACACCATCTGGATCCTGACCGAATGCGATATTAAACTTGGAACCTGAATGTCTTGAAGTAAGAGTTATATAATCACTACCGGAGAACGAATGTATACCAGCCTGTACTCCTACGTTAGCAGCGTTTATCTTTCTTACTACATCATTGATGTTATCTTCTTCATTTAGAGCGATAGCTCTTGAATAGCCGTCGATCTCTATCTGAAGTTCAACATCACCAGTTATTCCAAGATCTTTAAGATCTGATAATGAATCTCCATTGTTATCATTAAATGCTACAGTACCGTGTACATTTGAAGCCTCACCGGCCTGTACAACGGTTATTGAATAGTCAGCGTTTGCTACTGTGCCAACTACATCACCTGAAAGCACTCTGCTATCCAAACTGTTTGCTACACCAACAGCTTCGCCATTAAGAAGTTTTTTAGTGTTGAACTCAGTATAGTCAGATATTCTATCCATCTCACCAATCAGTTCATCAACTTCTTTCTGAAGTCTCTGTCTATCATAAGTTGTGTAGTTATCGTTTGAAGCCTGGACAGCTAGTTTTCTCATCCTGTGTACTACACTGTGTGCAGTATCCATGACTCCTTCACCAGTCTGTATCATAGAAATAGCATCTTCTGCGTTTCTAATAGCCTGATCAAGTCCACCGATCTGACCTCGCATCTTTTCTGACACAGCAAGTCCTGCTGCATCATCAGCTGCTCTGTTGATCCTGAGTCCGGACGAGAGTCTTTCTAAATTCTTATTCATTCCTCTGTTCGTTTTGTTCAGGTTGCGGAATGCATTTAATGCACTCACGTTATGGTTGATTATTCCTATACCCATTAGCAATCCTCCTTGATTGTTTGTCTTCCGGTATCCATACCGGAAGGGGTGCTAATGCTTTATTCAGTTTTTGTTTTTTTCGCCTCCTTCCCTTTCTATCGATTTCCCCGATTCACCCAAACCAGGGATTTTCAGAAAATAAAAAAAGTTTACTTAAAGACCAATGACCTTTAAATAAACTTTCTTATTAAATTTTTTAAAAAATATTGTACTCATATTAACATCCTTGTTATATGTTTACAAAGCTATCCTTAGCTTCTGAATATCTATCGTCTTCCTTAAAGGAAAACTTTAATTTTTTTATCTGTTATCTTATTATAACTCTTTTTTTCTTCTTTTGTCAAATATTATGAATCTGTTGATGCGTTAATGAAAAAGCTTTTTTGGGATTTGGGGTTTGGTGTTAGGGGTTTGTGTCGGTTTTGTTCTTCCCAAAATCCAAAGCCCAGTTTTATCCCAAATTCCTAATTTTTATCGTTATTTCTTTTTATTTTTCTTAATAAGATCCTCTATCTGCTTAAGATTATTTACTTTTACATTACTCTTAGCTGCTGCTTCATTTTCTCTCTGTATCTCTTCATAGACTTCCTTTCTATGAACTGAAACACTCTTAGGTGCCTTTATACCAAGTTTTATCTGATCACCTTTTATATCAACAACTACGACTTCTATATCATCAGCTATTATAATACTTTGGTTTTTCTTTCTGGTAAGAACTAACATCAGTCATTGTCCTCCCCAGAATCATTGTTTTCCATTTTCGATTTATTTTGCATCTCTTCTAATATTTTATGTTTTAGATGATGTTCAGGATTGACCGAAATAACCTGTTTAGCTACTTTTTCAGTATGATTAAACACAATAGGACCTTGAAGATTTGCAGTCATCTTATTTACATCATCAGGTATGACAACAATAGCAAAGATCTCAGTCTTTGAATCTTCTTTTATCTGTAAATCTTTGGCATCATTCTGATCTATATCAAGAATATACTCATAATAAAAATCCATTGGATTTATAAGAACAAATGCAAGCTCACCATTTTCTATTGATTGAAGCCATACAAATATTCCTTCATCCTCTTTTAAAAGTACAAATTTCCTGAAATTCTCAAATCCAAAAATACCATTTTTAAATCTATAGATCTCTTCAGGTTTGATATCGATCTCACCAAATCGTGAAGTTTTAAGTTTCATCTATTTATCCCCCGCTTATCGAATAAAATCGACAAGTGTCTTTTGTATTATTGTAGCACCCGTTTGAAGAGCAGCTGTTTGAACATTTTCCGCCATCTGCATCTTCATTATTACTTCAGCAATATCTACATCCTCAACATCAGATAATAGGTTTGTCGTATTTATTCTGACATCATCTAATTTACTCTGAGAAGTCTCCGCAGCAACCGTTCGAGCACCGATCTTGGAACGGTACTTTAATATATTATCAAAGACTTCATCCAATTTTGCAAGGTTTTCATTGGATAATATCTCATTTTCACCTCTGTACAGATTATCTCTTATATCCATGACTACCTGAAATACACCTATACTTTCAGGATCTGATATTTCATTAGGATATCCTGTATACTTATTATCATACTTAGAGACCATTCCAAGACCCGAGAATATCTCACCTTCACGATCCTCAATATTCATCTTTCCAGGATGAAGTGATCTTAATACAAGTCTGAAAGTTCCTGGAGAATTTATTTCCTCTTCAACAGATGCTCTAACGCCAACATCCTTATCATTTATTCTCTTCGCTAGTTTGTCTATTGTATCTACAGCAGGATCAATATCGATTATAGCACCATTAACTACAACTCTACCTTCTTCAATATTAGGTACTGTTGATAAAAGTGCGTTTCTTGAGTTTACCGTAACACCACTCTCTATTTTATTAAGCATATGCATTGAATCAAGTATGTTAGACCCTTCACCTCCAGGTGCTCCACCAAGATTCACACCAAGTCCTGAGAAAAATCCCATATTACCGAAACCATTAATATCACCCTTTTCCTCAATATCAATAAAATGACCTTTATCTGCTTTTATACTAAAAGTACCATTTATTGAATCGTATTCAAATTTATCTATATGAACATCTTCATCATTAGCAACATCATTCATAAACTGACGTACTGTAGCATAATCCGATAAAACAAACTGTTTTCCGTTTATTATGACTTCACCTGTTGGTGTTGAAGGAAAACCAAATGCTCCAAACCCGTCTATATCCGGATTTATAAAAACTGGTGTTGTTGTTGTCTTTTCACTTTTTTTATCATCATCAAACATAACTATCTTCTTTCCTGAATCTTCTGCTTCAAATTTAAGTCTGTAAACAGGTGCGTTATCTATCACCTCTTTTTCAACACTTGCTTTTACACCTACACCTTTATCATTTACCTTATCCGCAATATCCTGTATAGAATCATTATCAGCATTGTAAGTTATTGCTGCCATATATCCCCCTTCTATACCAATTGTGAAGGTTGTTGGATTTCCAGGAGCAACAGGAGAAGTTATCAGTCCATTTAGATTAGCAGCATCGTTTAAAGGTACTGTACTATCGGATATATCCATTATACCCGAGGTAATTGCATGTGTATCAGCTGAAAAAATATTATTTCCTGTATCGTTGACTGTAAGATCAAGAGACTGCTGGATCTGTCGATTTAGACTGGCTGAATCTCCTACATATTTGACCCTGGTTATACTGTTCATATTAAGGTTTTTTCTATCCTCTTTATCCGGATCAAGATAATCCAGCGCTGTAACATTTCCACTTTCACCAGACTCTGAACCTAACACTTCCTGAAAAGGAGCATCTCGAGTCTCAGCACCTGAAAAAATAAAATCACCTTTAAAATCAGTATTTGCTGTATCTATAAGACCGTTTAGAAGCTGATCGACTTCTCTTGCTATAGCATCTCTATCTTCCTGATCAAGAGTGTCGTTTGCTCCATAAATAGCAGATGTTCTTATCTGATTTATAAGATCCACGCTATGACCCAAAGCTTTATCGCATGTATCAAGAAACTGTATACCATCATCAATGTTTCTTATAAACTGCTCACTTTCAGTTATCTTTGTTCTAAAATGCATACCAAGTACTGTATTTATAGGATCATCTTCGGCGAGAACATATTTTTTTCCTGTAGATAATTGATTTGAATATTTATCCATCCTTGATAAAGATTTTTGAATATTATATAAAACATTATTGGACATCATATTATTTGTTATTCTCATAAATCCTCCTAACTAACAAGACCAATAATAGTCTGAAGCATCTCATCCTGTGTAGTTATTATTTTAGCAGCAGCGTTGTATGCATGTTGAAACTTTACCATATTAGACATCTCTTCATCTAAAGATACTCCTGATGTCTGCTCTCTTATATTATCGAGTTTTTGCATCAAAAGATCCTGATTATCTTTGATCCTGCCTGAGTCGTTGGCTTTTGTACCTATCTCCGAGATAGTCTGATTAAAATATTCATTATAGGTTGCGGTGCCATCACTCATCGTAAGATCAAACTTCAGTTTTGCTATATCAAGTGCATTTGTTCCTGATCCAACACCTTCTGACACAGGAAGACCTTTTGAATCGGTATTATACGGGTCCTTTGAAGCAGTAGCCAATCTTTTAACATCGAGTTGCATCTCACGATCCACAGAAAGGGATCTTGCTGCAAATCTCTGAGGTTGTCCATCAACTACACCTTTATAATTTTCAAAGAAGATCCTCTGACTTTTTCCATCAGAACCAAATCCCTCAAAATGTAATGAGTTTATATTTTTTGCAACCGTGTATGCGAGTTCATCAAGATTATTCATATATTTAGATACTATCTCATCTCTCGCTTCAAGCAATCCTTTTATCTTTCCACCAGAAAATAGTTTTCTTACTGTTATGTTTGCAAAACCTTTTTCTCTAAGATCAAATGTTATATCAGATACAAATCCTTCTACCCTATTTGAACCCCATGTATAATCCGAACCATTAAAATTGAACAGAGCATCTTCCGGTTTAAGATCCAGAGGTCCGATCTGATTGTATGTACCTTCTTTTATTCCAAGATCCTCAAGAAGATTTCCACCTGCTGTCTTTCTAACAGCCCATTCTCTGTCATCTTCAGTATGAATATAAAGTCGCGAATTTCCTTCCTTGTCCTCTATGACTTCTGCAACAGCATCAGTGTTTGAAGCACTAAGCTGTGAGTTTATCTCATCTTTTATGAGTTCAAGAGAATCGTTTGTATCGTTTATAGTTATAGTTGCAATATCTCCATCCATATCCTCTATCTCAAAGGTAGTAGGAACAACATTTGAAAGTCCTCTTTCATATTTATCAACTATTGGCTCCTCTGATATCATATTACCCATTATTACTGGTCCACCTGCAGGAATAGAATTGCCGTAATCTATTCCCAGAGCTGTAAGAATACCACTTCCTGTATCATCTATCTCAAAATTATAGTCTCCGTTATCACTTTCAAGTGCTATTCTATAAGTTCCATCATCCAGCTCTTCTATCTGAGCTCTAACATCTATATCTTCTTTGTTAATATTTTCAACGATCTCTTCTAAAGTCTGTGTAGGAGTCACGGTTATAGATGTACCATCAAGATCAAAGCTTCCTGGACCAAATCCAAGTGCTGCATCCTTTTCAGTAAATGCTACACTTCCGGCCATACCATTTACCATTCCTATTTTTCTAAGAAAGTTTGAAGTACCTGTCTTTAATACTATCTTATTTTCAATACCAGAATTATTCGCTTCAAGAACAAGTCTGTTCTCATCAAGCGAAGCTGTAACTCCGGTACCGGAATCGTTTATATATTTCACTACATCATTTAACGTATCCTTCTCAGCATCTATATAGATATCAACCCCATTAATATTAAAAGATCCGGATGTTATTTTAGGATCATTATCCACAGATGCCAATGCTCTTTCTTCGTAGACAATAGAATCAGTTGCTTCTAATTTTTGAGCTTGAGCAAGTCTCTTTACTTCAACCGCGTGAGATTGGTTAGCAGTAGAAGAATTAGCGAATACTGAAAGAACGTCAGTGTTTGATGAAAGAGGTATAAAATCTTTTTCCCATCTGACATCAACAAGTTCCTCGTTTACATCATTTCTTGTAACTTCGAGTTTATTAAAATAATCTCCCTGAATTATTGGTTTACCATTTACCGTAACTACTATCTCATCCTCGGTGTCTGTTATTGTCTTGATATTTATAAGCTGGGAAAGTTCTCCTAGTATCACATCTCTTCTATCTAAAAGGTCGTTAGGATTCTGATTCAGGTTCTTAACATTTGCTATCTGTTTATTTAATTTAGCAGTTTCCTCAACCAGTCTATTTACCTGATCTACTCTTTCTATGATCTCATCGTTAAGATTATCTCTTAGAGTATAAAGTTCTTCATGAGCCTGAGAAAAAGCGTTGGCAAGAGAAATTCCATTTTCTATTACGACCTGTCTTGTAGCAGGAGTCTCAGGATCATTTGCAGCATCCTCAAGAGATTGCCAGAATTTATCGAGAACAGAACGGATACCATCCTCTGAAGGTTCATTAAAAAATAGTTCTACCTGTTGAAGATTTGAATATACAGATTCATATCTTGTGAATTTCTGTTGTTCATTATATATTAGATTATCCAGAAATTGATCTTTCAGTCTATTTATCTGAGCCGCTTCAACACCGGTACCAATCTGACCAGCATATGCAAGTGATTGTAGACTAGGAGTAGTAAAAGGAGAAGTTGCTACGAGATCTGCTCTCTGCCTTGTATAACCTTCAGTATTCGCATTAGCGATGTTATGAGCAGTAACGTTTAGTGAGGTTGCCGCGGTCAATACACCACGTTTACCTATTTCAAGTCCCATAAATGTTGACATCATAAAGCCCTCTCCTCTCTCTTATACGACCCTTACCTGTTTTTTTATATTTTTTTATTTGTCAGGCTGTCGTACTTACCAGATTTATCTTCTGTTTTTTGTTTTCTCTTCTATAAGTATTCGATTTATTGAGTTTCTTAAACAAATAACGATAATAGTTCGCATTTGTATTAAGTAGTGAAGTGTTGATGTTGTTTAGCTCAACAAACGAATCTAATAAACTGTCGATCTTTTCTTTCTTCTCAATAAATATGTTCTTTTCCTCTGGGAAATCAACTAATCTATTTATAAGCCCGGAAAGATTCATTCCTTCTACATCAAAGATAGTACCAATTTCTTTAAAAGTTGCAGCAAGGGATAGCTCGACTTTTTTAAAATCTCTGGTAAGATTTCTTTCTTTTGTTATTATATTGACTAATTTTTGACTATCGGCAGCATCTGTAAGAATTATCTCTTTCTTTTTCAGAGCAGTTTCAACTAGCTCTTCCAAAGAAGAAATAAGATCATTTAAGATATTCCCGGCGTTTTTTATCTCTTCTCTCATTACTGGTGCACCCCTCTCTTTTTTTATTTACAAAAGAGTATGTTTATTCAACTAAGTTTTTATAGAGACCGGTGTTAATAAATTTTTCTGCTAGCGCTTCCGCATCAACTTTGTAAGTCCCAGCTGCGATCTTAGCTTTAATATCATTGACAACATCCCACCTTACATCAGGTGCGTTATCAACTATCTTTTTAGCCTCTTTTACTTCTTCGCTTTTTGCTGAAAGTTTGACATCCTCATTTTTCATGAGTTTATCAGCTTTATTAGACTTAGTTGCATCAAGCTCTTTTTTAAACTTGGCAGCATTTGCTTTTTTTGTTTTATTTTTTTCAATATCGTTGATGAATTGCTGCGCTTTAATGCTTTTAATATCCATTCTGGCATCCTCCTGGACTGCTTTTAAAAATTCCGACCTTTAATGTCTTTTATTATTATTTTTAATACATTGAAACAAAAAAACCGCTTCACTTTATATATCGGATTGCACCAGTACCCACTTTAAAGTTATTTTCCTGTTTTTAGAAATTTATAACTTTTTAGCTAGGTTTTTCTCTGTTTTTCTTCGTTTTTCTATCGGAGTTACGCCGAGAACACCGATAGACAACTTAACATCTGCAAACAGAGAAGTTATCTCCGAAACGGTATTTCCAGTTGTAATTATATCATCTATTATTAGTATTTTCGAGTTTTTTTTAATCTTAAAAGACGGATTTATTCTAAAGGCACCTTTTATCTCTTTCTCCCTCTCTTTTCTACCCAATGTCTTCATCTCACTCGTCTGTCTTTTTTTAATTATAAGGCCTTTACAAAACCTCCCGCCTACAAGTTGCGATATCTTATATGCAAGTCCAGCAGAATGAAAACTAAGTCCTTTTCTTCCAGGTACATATGTTACAAGATCAAACTCATCTTTTTTTATTTGATTTTTAATGACAAAAGCAAGCGAAAGATCTCTAAGCAGATTTCTGTTTTTTGAATTTTTAAATACTAAAAGTCTCTTTCTAAAATCCCCTTTATACTCAGATAAATAATATAGATCATTAACACCATATCTTTTGTTGATTTTATTAAAGAGTTTTTTCCTAAATTCTGAATCTATTGAAATACAATCATCACAAAGGACTCTTTTGATCTTCTTACCACAAACAACACAACTAGGCGGAAAAAAGATATCAAATAAAGAGTTTTTAAGATTTTCGATTTCTTTTGAAAAGGATACCTCTTTCAGAATCCTTAATAAATTTGATGATTTCATCGGACTCATCACATCTCATTGTTTTCATTTGTTCGAGGGCTTGCGAAACATTATAACCTGATCTAAAAAGTATCCTGAAGATCTTCTTTAGATTTTCTATCTTATCTTCAGAAAAACCATTTCTTTCAAATCCAATTATATTAAGAGCAAAGACTCTTGAAGGGTTTCCATCGACTTTGACATAAGGCAATACATCTTTTATTATCTTTGATTTTCCACCCGTCATAGAAAATCTACCTATACGGACAAACTGATGAACTGCTGCCAGACCACCTATTATAGCGTTATTATCAACAGTTACATGACCAGCTAAAGTAGCATTGTTTGAAAGCACCACATTGTTATGAACTACCGTATGATGAGCCATATGAGCGTATGCCATAATAAGATTGTTGTCACCGATTCTTGTATAATCTGACCTGTCACCTTCAGTGGCATTTATAGTAACAAACTCCCTGATATTATTATTATTACCAATAACAACACCGCTTTCGCCACCAGCATAGGCTATAGCCTGTGTTATCGTGCCAATAACAGCTCCCGGAAATATATTATTATTATCTCCAATGATAGTATTACCGGTTATATAAGCATTAGACATGACTTTGCAATTTTTTCCAATTATAACATTTGAACCTATATATGCATTAGGTTCTATGATAGAACCTTCGCCTATAACTGCTCCTTCACACACTATAGCTCTTTTATCTATATTATTATTCATCAGACCATCCTCAAATAACTTAACTAACAATATTGATAACACAAAATATATAAAAGCTGCAACTTTTTATACAAAAAAAGCATTTTGACATAAATATATTTTATTATATGTTATCTTTTACAGTAAGGACTATATATTGAAAGGTTATTATCACGCTTTAACCAGTGAAAACATAAGCTCACCCGATGCGACTAATTTCCCATCAACTTTTGCGGTTCCTTTTACCTTACCGATCTTACCCATCAACTTGATTATCTCAATTTCAAGATACAATGCATCACCAGGCTCAACAGGTCTTCTAAACCTGAATTTATCTATCCCGCCAAAAAACGGAAGTTTTCCCTGATGTTCAGTCTTAGATAGCATGAAGACTCCTGCGACCTGAGCCAACGCTTCTATTATTAAAACACCTGGCATGACAGGTCTTGAAGGGAAATGACCATTAAAGAACTCTTCATTGACAGTGACATTCTTTAAGCCTATTGCTTTTTTTCCATCCTCAATACCAACAATCCTATCCACTAAAAGAAATGGATATCTATGAGGCAGTATTTTTTTAATATCATTTATATTAAAAGTGTTCTGGCTCATTTTAAATTTCTTGTACGCCTTTCTTAGGAGCCTTGCAGCTTCTACATTTAAAGCATGTCCAACTTTAACAGCCACTACATGCCCTCTTATCGGCATACCCATAAGAGAAAGATCTCCAATCATGTCAAGTATCTTATGTCTTACAAATTCATTCGGAGCACGAAGTCCATCCTCATTAAGAACCTGTTGATCATCAAGTCCAATAGTGTTCTCAAGACTTGAACCTGCTGCTTTACTTTGAGATTTCAATTTCTCATAATCTCTATAAAACCCAAAAGTCCTGGCAAACATTATTTCTTCAGTAAATGTTTTTTCATTTATTGGTATACTTAAATACTGACTTCCAATAACAGGATGATCATAATCTATAGTAAAGGATATTTTAAACTCATTATGAGGTTTTATTATTATAACTGTATCATCTTTTACAACTGAGATCGTCTCTGTTACATCAAAGACTTCCTGTTCTTCATCAAGTTCTTTTATTCCAGCCTCTCTAATAAGTTCAACAAAATGTTTAGAACTTCCATCAGCTACCGGAAATTCATTTGAGTTTATCTCAATATCAACATTAAAGATACCAAGACCTGCACAAGCGGCAAGAACATGTTCGACAGTATAGACTTCAAAACCTTCACTCTTAAGAGCAGTCCCTCTTATTACATCATCAACATTATCTATATCAGCTTTTATCCTTATACAAGGATCCAGGTCTTTTCTTACAAAGGTAATACCACTCCCAGCTTTTGCAGGTTTAAGTATGGCTTCTATGTTATTACCTGTGTGAACACCAATCCCAGATATTCTTACTTCGTTTCCAAGGGTCTTTTGCTTCATCGATTTTCTCCAATTCAATATTTATTCAAATAAAAAATATTTACATACTCTGATTCAGGAAGATTTCGTCTATCTTCGGTGTCAATCTCTATTTTTTCGTAATATATTGCTCCAGATACCTGTATCTTATAACCTTTGTTGGTTATATCGCCTCTTTTTTCTATCACATAAGAAACCTGTTGCATAAGCATCTGTTCATAAGCCCAGCCCCATGTTATCTCATCATTTTTATAGAAAAAGACACCCGTAAAAGAACCTCCGATACTTTCAAGATTAAAGGCTCCTCCAATATAATAGTTATCCTGTTCATTAGTTATACCTATATTATAACCACCAGCCATTAAATAAAGTCCGTCGAGTGGGCCTAAGGAAAACTTAAAATCATAAAGGTTTCCCTTGTTTGTGGTCTTTGTATAGCCCGCCTCAAAAAAGTTCGGAAGTGGTGCATAGGAGTATCTCTTAGGTTCTTCCGATACACCTTCGAGTTTATAGTAATCATAACCGGATTTTATTCTAAAATCTGGTATCATAGAGTAACCTTGACCACCAAGGTAATCAAGAGAAAATGATATTATTACAAATAAAAATATAAAAAATATGAAATTAATTTTTTTCATTGAAATCTATTATCTTCTTAAGTTTTTTAAATACCATAGGCAATCTTCTGATATGAGCTTTAAGTTTCATATCTTCAAGATGACTTACAGCAGGAAAACCCGAAACAAAGCTGTTTTCCTTGATATTATTCATAACCACAGATCTTGCTGCTATTGTAGAATTACTACCTATTTTAAGATGTCCTACAATACCACTTTGACCTGCAATAGTTACGTTATCACCTATCTCAACACTTCCTGAGATACCAACCTGTGCTACTATAAAACAATTCTTCCCTATCTTCACGCTATGAGCAATATGAACAAGATTATCCACTTTTGTACCATTTCCAATAGACGTTGAACCAACAGAAGCTCGGTCTATAGTAACGTTAGCGCCAAGCTCAACATTATCACCTATGACAACATTTCCTATCTGCTCGATCTTATGTATCATACCGCCATTTTGAACATAACCAAACCCATCACTTCCTATTACAGTTCCAGGTTGAATATGCACGCCGTCACCTATCTTTGAATCATATCTGATAACAACATTCTGATATATTTTGCAATTTTCACCTATAAAACAATGGTCTTCAATTACAGTTCCAGAGTATATAGCAGTATTGTCACCAACAACAACGTTTTTTCCTACGTAGACATTATGACCTAGACTTACATTTTTTCCTATTCTTGCACTATCCTCTATAAAAGCTGTTTTTGCTATACCAGTCTTAACAGGTCGTGTACTAAACTCACTCAAGAGACTTGAAAACGCAAAATAAGGATTTTTAACAATTAAGAACTTTTTATCTTTTAACATCTTTACCCTATCAAAAAGTTCTTCATTTATTATTATGAAATCAGCTTTAGAATCTTTTACCTGATCAGAATATTTTTTTGATCCCAGAAAAGTGACATCACCTTTAATAGCCTCTTCGAGGGTGTTTATTCCTGTTATATATGCTTTATCCACATCAACGTCGTTATTTGTTATTAAATTCGCTTCAATAACATCTATGACGTCCTTAAGCGGTATCTTTTTCATTATGATCCCTGATAATCTATTATTTTTTATTCAGTTCTTTTATAACTTCCTCGGTAATATCATCAGCACCAAAGAATACAACATTTTTTTCAAGTATATAATCATAACCTTTTTTCTTTGCTATTTTTGATATTATTTTATCTATATCACTTTTTATATCATCCATATACTGTTTTTCCATATCCTGTAGTTCCTGATTAAAACTCGCCAACTTTCTCTGAAGACTCATTATATCGACTTTAAGCTTATTTTCTTCTTTTTTAAGTTCGTCGCCTGAAAGGCTTTTATCTTTCTTTTTTGATTCTAGTGCATCTTTTCTTTCTTTGAGTTCAGATTCGATCTTTGAAAGTTTTTCCTGTCTTGAAGACTTTTCCATCTGAAGAGCATCAAAGGAATTCTGTGTCTTTCCATAACTACTAAAAGCTTGTTGAAAATCTACAACAGCGATCTTAGTTCCAGCAGCAAAAGCTGATACAGCAAAAAGTGTTACGACGATTACCAACATTAATTTCTTCATATATTTTCTCCTTTTTTAGAACATAAATCCAAGACCCAGGTAAAGCCTTCCCGTGTCATGATCATCATCATTAAAAGGCTTACCATAATCAATCCTTATTATACCAATAGGACTGTCAATTGCAAACCCGACACCAACCGTCTTTCTAAAATCATCATTAATAAGTGCTATATCCGAAAAGATTATATACCATAATCTTTCATTGACTTTAAGTCTTTCCTCAAGATTAATTAGAATATATTCATTTGAAGTAAAGTTAGATGATTTATAACCTCGAAGTGTATCGCCACCACCAACTGAGGCTTTTTCATACTCTCCAAGTTGATTCTCATCAAGATCTATATACTCTGTCATCAACCTTATTCCTGTTTCCTGTCTGTTCTGCTTGTAAATAAGAGTTTTCCAGAATTTATATTTATAATAGGATGTTTTTCCGCTTAAAAAACCTCCTGTCTTCGAAAATGACAGATAAGCCTTTCCGTTTTTTTGTTTCTGAGAGACAATATATTCAAGCCATGATTTTTTTTCACCTGCACTTGCGTTTCCTGCTTTCACTGTAATATTTTCCGAAGTGTATCTATACTCATGTTCAAAACTTTTTGATTTCTTTTTAAAACCCAGTCCCAACCCATCTTTTTCTTCCTGAAAATCATACAGTTTTATACCATTGTTATCGTATTTTTCTCTATCAATACTATAATCATAGAGTTTAACATCCATGGTATATTCACTCTGCAAAAAATAGGGATGTTCGAATGTAAATTCATAATTACTGACCTCACCAAGTTCAATCTCAAACTTAAGATTATCTCCTCTACCTCTGAAGTTTTTCTTTTCTAGTGAAATACTTCCAACAAAACCGTCATAAGAACCATAATTTATGCCAAAAGCTAACTCGCCGGTCTTCTTTTCCTGAATCTCGATCTCAATCCTGATATAGCCAGGTATTGTACCATCTTTTATAAAGAAACGGATGTTTTTAAAGATACCCATCTTTTTAATTGAATCCACACCACTTACAAGAGTATTAAAGTTATAAAAATCTCCTTTTTCTATACCTATCTTTCTCTTAATGAAAGATGCCTTGGTTGATTGAGAACCTTTGACCAAAAGAGCCTCGACTTTTGGTTCCTTTATTGAAAGTTTTATCTTACTCCCATCCTCGGATACTTCAACATCATCTACACTGACAAGAGTATAACCCTTTGAAGCATAATATTTTTCAATAAGTTTCATATCATCTTTAAGAGTATTGAAATTAAATACATTATTTACTTTACTCTTGATTATATATAGTATCTGATTATCTGATAATATATTGTTACCGATTATCTGAATAGATCTTATTTTTTTATTCTCGATAAGTTTGAATATTATCTTCACGCCACCCGATTGCTGCTGGGTATCCGCACCAACATCAGTAAAGTTTCCAGAATTATAAAGTCTGTTAATGTCAGATTGAAGGATCTCAGCTTCAAAACTACTACCTACACGACTTGCTATTTTCATCAGAAGCTCTTCAGAAGAAAACCTGTTATTTCCTTTAAATTCTATAGCTGTTATTATATTTGAATAAGAATACGCATTTAAAGTAAGAAATATGATAAATAAAAAGAATATTCGTTTTAGAATTCTATTTTCCATTTGAGTTTCAGCCTGTTTTCCTTTTCTTTGTTTTCACTCTCAAAAAAAAGATTTTTATTAAACTTATATTCGAGGCCAAAAGAGTCTTCAGTTTCAATAAGACCTTTATTGTAGTTTAGTGAGACCCTCTCGTTTAAATCTTTTTTTATTCTTAGATCGACTCCATCGTCATCACTTTTCAAATCTACACTATCAAAATTGAACCCCTTTGTAAATCTTTTAAGAAGATTTTTTTCAGCTCCTAAAAAATTCACAAGCTTTGACCTATTACCATTTGCCTCAAGCACCGAAAAAATACTTGTAGCCTTAAGTTGCTCATAGATCTCATCGAGTTCCATTGGCGGATCAGAATAAAAGTAAGTGTTTCTATCAAGTGCACTTCCTTTTATCGAAACATAAATAGTCGCATCCTTTATTTCTCTTGAAAAAAGAAGATCCATCCAAATATAGGAACTAAGATCTTTAAAGGATCTATCTTTTTTGACCTTTTCTTTTGTTGCATCATTGACTTTGAATTCCGTATCAAGACTTCCGCTTGAGCCGGTTATCCTTATTTTTTTCTCAGTGGTATCATCTTTTATATCAACAGAAGAAAGCACACCTTCAACTACTTTAAAGTTGTTTCCAAGCATATCTATCTTTACTTCATACACATCAATATAAACATCGTTTTTATTATCATTATAGGAATAATCTATTTTCCCTTTGGATTTGAAAGTATTTCCATTATATTTAAGAAGAAGATCAGAAAAAGTAAGATCAACAAACTCGGGTATTAAAGAATTTCCATCTTTTGGTATCTTATATATATTTATTGTTCCCTGATCCAGCGATCCACTTACACCATATACTATTTTTGCACCATCATTTTTCACATCTATCTTAATATCACCGTTTCCTTCAAATGAAAATTCCGGCTTCTTTATGCTGATCTTTGAACCTTTCTTTACATCCAAAAAAAGTTCGTATCTTGAAAACATATCATAAGCTTTTCCATTGACCGAAACATTGGCATCATTATATTTTATAAAGCAATCCTTAAGTTCAATCTCATTTCCGTTAAAGATAAATTTTCCATCAGCTGTCATATCTTTAAATTTATCGATCTGTGCATTATCAAAAAGCATTGACCCGGTTATATTATTATCTTTTCCCTTTATTCTTAGAACTTTATTATTAAAGGTTATTAGATCGTTTATTTTCAGTGGTTTATTTCCAAGATATTCAACTTCATAATTTATACCTTTATCATCTTTTAGCATTGAAAGCTTTAAAGTGTCATATCCATCTTTGAAACTAAGTCCTTCTACCTCTAAAGTACCTTTTGAAAAGCTTATTTCACCAGTATCATACATCATATTCCTTTCGAGAAAGGAAAAACTTGCAAGGACAGGTCTCAAATAAAAGCCTTTTTTTGTTGTACCTATTAATGCCTTTTTTATATTAAAAGAAAATTTCTCTTTCCTGATCTTTCCTTCATATAGTAGATTTTTTATCTCTCCATAATATTCATCCTGTTCTCTTTTGATCTCGATTGTCTTTTCACCGGAACATGCGTTTACACAAAACCTATCAAGATCAAAAGCATATTCAAGATGCTTATAGGAAAAATCATACAATGCCAGTTCCTTAATAATTCCTTTAATAAGTTTTTCAGAACTATTTAAAATTATCTCACCTTCAACAGCTTTCACTCTAATATTCTCAGCATCGATCTCATCTATTTTAAATCTATAATCCGCATCGATTTTAAGGGAATCAAGAAAATCTGCAGAAAAATATCCATTTTCCGACGATACGGATATTTTTCTTGAATTTAAATCAAATTCTCCATGCATATCATCTTTATAAAATGGAAGATCCAGGATTATCTCAGCATCTTTTTTTGATGGATTTAAAGAGATCTCTAATACGTTTTCTATATCAAAGAACAGTCTTCCTGTATAATTCAGTTTAAAAGGAAATATCTTTTCAGCAAATCTGATAAAAGATCTATCTGTTGAAAAAGAAAAAGTCTCTTTATCAAATTTATAATCTCCCCAAAAACTCAACATATCTTTAAAGTTAACTCTGAAATTTCCACTTAATCTTTGAAGAGAAAGATATATTATAGCATTCAGATTAGTAGAGTTTATTTGAATCTTTACATCCTGATCTTTTACTATGTTTATCTTATAATCTCCAAATTTATAATTGCCATCCATCTTTAATGATTTATCCAATCCATAGATATGAAAATTATTTGAATCATCATCAGGATCTTTGAGTTTAAGGTCCATTGAATGACGACTTTTTCTAAAACCACTCATAAGATAATTTTTTCCTTTAATAAGAAAACTACTTTTATTAAATCTCCTTATGTCATCCTCTACCAATATTTTACCGTTAAAATCTTTAAGAGTAAGAGGCATATTATCAAAGTTAATATCCACATCATAAAAGACGACCTCACCTTGTAATGACTCTTTGTTATTTAAGAACTCAAAACTAAGCTTTGCATCAAAAAGACCTTTTCCATATTTCATTGACGGGAAATCCCTCAGGAAATTTTCATATTTTTTGACCTTCTGTTCCTTCAGTTGTATCTCACCTTTAAGAAGGTTCCCTGTCCTTCTTACTATAAACTTAAGATTATCTGAAAGAAGTCTAAAAAACTTTCCAGATTTTATATACGGGAAAAATTCACCTGAACAACTATTTAAGACTAAATTATTTTTTGTACCTTTATATATGAGATCTTTTATATCAATATCCACATTATAAAAAAAGATAGAAAGATTTTTCATGCTATTTAGATCGGATCCTTGTTCTGATGGTACAACGCCCTTAAGCTCACCATTTGAAAAAGTGAGTTTGATATTATACGAGAGATTACTTATTGTCCTTAATATATCAAGTGATATTCTTAGTCTATCAAATTTAGCATCTAATAGGCCTTTTTTACTTAAAATTATCTGATTGAGTTCTATTCCCAAAGCACCAGCTTTTTTTATTTTGAATTTTACATCAAAACCATTATCTTCAAGGACTTTTACATTTTTCTTCAGTTGATTTCTTATAAAAAACTCTACTTCATCTGAAATAGAAAAAGAGAATAATAACAATATTAAAGATAAAACTATCATAGTGAGAATGATGATCTTTTGCATTTACCCTCTTTTTTTTGCGTTTATCGCGTTATTATTGTTAAAGCGTTTGTAGTTTCGATTCTTCGCATCACACTTTACGCATCACGTTTATCGAAATATCGTGTTTTTTCTGCTTTTTAGTTTTTTGTTGTTATTGAAAATTCCATATCCTTATCTTCAAGTACATCAAGATATTTAAATCCAAAACCAAATCTGTCGTCTATTTTATAATCAAGTTTAAAGTTAAAGATATTATCATTAATATCGGTATTATAAAACGACATATCATATCTGTTCTTTTTCATCCAAAAACCTAATCCAGGTTTTGCATCAAGTATTCCTCCAAACATATATGATGTATCATCCATTGTTTTCCCCATAATAAGATTAAAATCATTACCATAACCTATTTTATCTACACCTATAGAATAATATTTTCCATAACCTTTATCAAATATCATGCTAAAATCAGAATAGAACTTATCATCAAAATCCGCATAGGTCATTGAGAAGGTTGACTCTACCTTAAAGCTGTTAAATGATTCGACAAGGTTAATCATTGAATTCTTATCGGAGTTCATTATATTATTTATTTTCTCAGTCGTACTTTTAATATTTTCAGTTATATCTCTTACATTACCAATACTCATATCTATATCATCAGACCTATTCTCAACAACTTTTATAACACTGTTAAATCTTGCCATTACCTCTTTCATGTTCTTTAAAGTGCCTTTTAGTTCGGGTCCTACATCATCCATATTCTGATTAAGTCTTTTAATAAAACCGTCAAGATCCGATCCAAGACCAACTATTCGATTATTAAGGTTATCAACAAACTCAGAAGATCTTTTAGTTGTCTGCTCAAGATTCCCAAAAATATTATCAACTTTGTTTTCATTTCTTGTAATAAGATTATTTAACTTCTCAATAGTAAAAAGCATCTCATCCGAGAGTTTATTGACAGAGACAAGCAATCTGTCAAAAGAATAACTTTCCACTCCATGTAAGGTCTCACCGTTTTTGAGTTCCTTACCGGATGCTTTAGGATCAGCCTCAATATCTACATATTTTTCTCCAACTATACCACCGGTCTTTATTGATATCTTTATACCTTCTTTAAGAGGTACATCACGATCAAAAGAAAGTCTTACCCTGATCTTCCTATCGAAAAAATCTATTCCTCTAACCGAACCACACTGTACACCATTAAAATATACTAAAGCCCCATCAGCTAGGGCATCAACATGATCAAAAAGCACAAAAACAGATTTTTTTTCCTTAAAAACAGCGCAGTCGTCGACATAAAATATCATACTCCCCAGGACGATAAGCGCCATAAGGACAAATATTCCGTTTATTACAGCTTTATTCATCTATTTCACCTTCCAGTATAAGTCTTGTCTCTTTTAATTTACTATTTCTGATCTCATCCATAGTACCCAACTCTTTAATTACTCCCTCAGAGTGTATCGCTATAGTATCGGCTATTCTATAAGCCGAGTTTACATCATGTGTTATTACAATAGAAGTTGTGTTTCTTTTTATCTGAGTCTCTTTAATAAGTCTATCAATATTTCTTACCATAATAGCATCAAGACCTGTTGTGGGTTCATCATAAATAAGGATCTCAGGCTCAAGCACAAGAGCTCTAGCAAGAGCTACACGTTTTTTCATTCCTCCCGATAATTCTGCCGGAAATACATATGCACTATCGGTAAGCTGAAGTTCATCAAGCACTGAAAAAACTATTTTTTTTATTTCTTTTTTATCTATCTTATAATTATATTTAAGACCAAAAGCTATATTATCATAAACGTTTAGATAATCAAAAAGAGCTGCATTTTGAAACACCATTCCAAATCTTCTTCTGTATTTTCTAAGTTTAGAAAAATCGTCAAAAACAAGCTGTTCATCACGATAAAAGACATCCCCAAAATCAGGCTTAAAAAGTCCCACCATTATCTTCATAAGGACAGATTTACCACAACCAGACCTTCCCATGATACAGATACACTCACCTTCCTTTACGGAAAGATCAAGACCTTTAAGTATCTCTTTTCCTTTAAAACTCTTATAAACATTTTTTACTTTTATTATTTCATTCATAAATATTAGCCTTTATCCATACATAAACACATAAAAATATTTTAAAAATACTGCCAAAAAATAATCAAGGACAAGAATAGATATAATAGATAACACTACAGAAGTGGTAGAAGCATTACCAACACCCTTTGCTCCACCAGAGGTCCTGATTCCGTTAAAACATGATATAAGCGAGATCACAAAACCAAAAACGATCGCTTTAAATATACCACTCATAAGGTCATATCTTTCAACCCATTGAATTATGGAGTTTTGAAATGATACTAAAGTGATACCAACCTGTGAAACAGCAACAAATGCTCCACCTAAAACTGCAACAAAATCTGCATATATGACAAGTATAGGTACCATTATTATAGAAGCTAGTATTTTTGGCACTGTTAAATAAGAAAAAGGATTTACAGACAACATTACAAGCGCATCCACCTGCTCTGAAATACGCATTGTACCTATCTCAGCTGCCATAGCTGATCCAACCCTTCCTGCGATGATAATCGATACAAGAACAGGAGATAGTTCTCTGAAAAGAGCAAGAGCTACAACTCCTCCTATATAGGATTGTGCTCCCATCTTCATAAAGTTAAAACCGACCTGAACAACAAAGACCATACCCGTAAAAAGACCAGCAAGAGTGACAACACCAAGCGATCTGACTCCAATAGAATACAGTTCTGATATCAGTTGATCCCAATAAAATCTTTCTCTATATAAAGCGAGGATATTACTTTTCAGAAAGAAAAGAAGCTCTCCTAAAGCTTCAAGAATCTTTATTATCCATCGCGGGATAAATAACCTCATTTATTTCTCCATCAATTATATATTTAGTCCTTATGTGATATTCATTTGTCAATCCGTTACTATACTCGACAGAAATGATAATATCATAAGAGGATTCTTCGATATTAAAAACAAACTCCTCAATGTTTTCAGGGTCAGTCCTTAGGTATGTTGTTGGAGTCCGAACTATTAATTTTTTTATATCTTTTATATCTTCAATAGGGATCTCTATATCCGCTTTGCCTTTCCTGAATATTCTTCCTTTGACTATAAGAGAATCTTCCTTTAAATAAGTCTTAAAAGGTATAAATCGATCAATATCATGTATTCTTACCCTAAGATCCACAGAATGTATTACAACTCCAGAAAAAGGATTTTCAAAAAACATATTTATAGTCTCGTAAACCTGAGATGAAAGTTCACTTCTAATATCTATCTTTGCAGCGATCTTTTTAGAATTTATTTGTATCTTGTAAACATCATCATCTCCAAGAGATACATCCATTGAAAGATCATAATCTATAGTGCTTCTACAACCATCAGGAAATATTTTTTCTGAAGATGAAAAAACAAGAGAATCAAAGACTTTTAAAAAGATTCTAGGATCCTTTACTATTCTATATCTAAAATCTTTTTCATCATCTCCTTTTATATATTCTATAAAAAAAGGTATTGTTAAAGGGTATTTTTCCAGTTCTCCTTTTATTCCATATCTTCCATCGTACTCTACAAGACCTATTGTCTTTTGTGGGATTCCGATCTTAAAACCGCCCTGATTTTCAAAATCACATCCCAGGATAAAAGCTTTTGATAAAAAATAATTAACTTTCCCCATGTTAAAGACCTGATGTCCGAAAGCATAAAATCTATTTTTTTCTACCATAGATAAAGTTCCAAGCATTCCGATGTCAGTATCACCTTTTACAAGTGATACTACAACAGGTGATCCTGGTTCTACATTTGAATCCAAACTTTTTAATGAAAGGTCAAAAGACGGTAATGACACAACCTTTAAACCTGTTCTTTTCTGTAATATGTTTGCAGAAGCTATATCTTCAGTTATAAACAAACTTTGATCTATCGAATTTGGTACTGATGAAAAAGCCATATAATCATCTTCCTGCTTTATCTTCTCTATCTTTGTACATATACCGAATCTTCCCGTTGTCCCAAATACATAGGACAAGACACCAATAGTATTTCCATCAACTAATAAAGGAGAACCACTCATTCCTGGTATCAACCTTTTTTCATTCTCAACACATTCAATAAAAAAAGAGTTTCCTGGAACAGTCGAATTATCAACACTCAATGGTCTATCTTCAAGACTGTAGAGCACTTCGACTTTTATTTTTGAGACAATATCCTCTTTTAATGTAGTTAAAATAAAGCCTTCTTTTGCATTACAAAAGATCACTATAAGAAATATTATAAGACTAATCAGCCCTTTTTTCGATAATGATAGCACCATTAAGTTCCCTTTCCTGACCATCCGATGGTCTGTTTATTAAAGAATCATCGATTACCATAGTAGTAGAACCGCCACCATCAAGGTTCATTGCATCGATACAGCCAAGTGAGTGCATGAATCTGGCAAACTCTTTAAGACTAAGGCCGATACTATAACCTTTTTGCCTTCCATCTACCACAGCCATTATGATATTTCCGTTTTTATCAATACCTATACCTGTCCTTGGCGCTTTCTGGATAACAAGATTTGGTTTAAACTTTTCCTGGACATCTCTTACATCTATCTCGCTATCTTTTACAAGTCGTGGTCCACCACCTATTGCGTATCTGACATCCTTCATTTTTTCTTCAAGTGATATCTGAAACTCTACTTTATCCATAAACCTCATATCTGAAAACTCATCAAGCAAATCATCATCATGTATAGAAATAACATAACCATCAGGAGGAATATAAGAGTTTCTGGTGGAAAGTTCAATAACTCTATCCTTTATCATAGCTATTTCAAGACCAATACTATCAGTATTAGTTCTTCTTCCAAATTCAGGTGTATAAATTATGAGTGAATCTTCAAATTTCTTTTGATTTATTCCATCGATCTTATATTTCTTCTTCTTGTAAATAAAATACGGATCTATCTCTGGAGTCGTTATAAACCATTTACTATTATCCGTTATACAAAAAACACTTCTTTTATATACTGGAAGACTTACTATCTTATGATTTATTATTATAGTACCGAGAGGTTGACCATTCCATGAAAAAAAAGCTCCATTTATTGCAGCTATAGCATTATATTTTTTTGCGAGTTTTGAAAGAGGTAATCTCTTAAAGATCTGGAAGTCTGCAAGTGCAACTCTTAAAGATATGTCCTGATCCGGTGATATTCTTGCTACATATGCCACCTGTTTTCCTGATTTTGTAGAAAACGTCTTTTTCTCAAAAGCTATCTCTTTTGGTATCTTAACTGCAAATACACTTAATGATATAAACAACAGAATAAGAGTAGGAAACTTCCTTTTAAAAAACGATATCTTTCTATCGAAATTCGTCTTTTTATCGATTATCTGAACCTCCGTCATATAGCTTACCTTTTCTTCAAAAGAAGTTTTTATATGGACTTCTTTTTTTATAAAAGGAATATCCTCGATTATCCTTTTATTTTGAAAAACAGAAGTTATTTTTTCGTTCTTTTCCTTTATATTGGTTATTATTGGAATATTTTCCTTATATATCTTGATATCTTTAGAAAAAAGCTTTTTTATTTTCTCAGCAAGCTTCATATCTAAATGACCTCTATAACTTTATCAAGCCTTTTGAACGGTTCAAGAATATCAAAATGATGTGATATCGCATGAGGTTTATCCTGAGAGAACTTTTCAGCAAAACTCTTTATCAGATCAGTATTTTTCAATCTTACTTTGGTAGGATTTCCAGAAAAAGAATGTTGTACCAGAAAATTATCTCCAGGAATCTCTCTGTACTCTCCAGCGCTTTCAAGGGGTTCTTCATCTGTTCCTGAGATCCAGACTACATTATCAAAATCTTCATATTCCAGAAAATCTTCATCTCTAACTAAAATATAATCAATATTAAAATCTATTGTCTTAAAATATTTATCAAGTAGAACATTTAGTTTCAGATATTTATCAAGAGTGTCACCAAATATATATTTTTGATATTTTTCAACTTCTACAGCTTCAGTATATTTAAAATCCACAGGAATACCCTTTTCGTTTACTGAAAGAAATATTCCTCTTATATTCTCTTTTATCTTTTGAGTTATTATATATGTAAATATCATAGCTTTATATCAATACTGCTTCCTCTATTATCTTTAGCATCTCCGAAGAGTTCTTTCATCTTACGAAGCTTTTCCTTTTCCTCTTCCTCTTTTTCTTTTTCTTTTTTCTTTCTTTTTTCTTCCTGTTCTTCATTATCCTTATCAGCTTCTACTTTACCATTTTCAGTTTCAGGAACTTTATGTACACTACTTTTATCTTCTTCCTCAGCTTCCTTTAATACTTTTGGAAAAAGTGCCTGACCCTCCTGCTTAGCTTCCTCAGCAGCTTTAACTTTAGAACTCATCATATTTTGAGCAATATGTGTGTTAATATCAACAGGATTTATTGGCATATATTAACTGTATGGATTTATCTTGAGATAGCCTTCATCATAAAGCACAGTAGAGAATTTTATCTCATCTTTGACCTGCATCACGCCTTTTCTTATCGTGATTGTTACACCAGGAAAGATTATATCTCTGACTTTTAGTTTACCACTATGCCCGGCTTCCATTTCTTCCTCAAGAGCATCCCTCTCCTCCATGAGTTTTTCGGATTTCTCTTCAAGCTGCGATACCAGCAATTTAAATTTTGTTAATTTATCTTCATTATCATCAGGAAGTCTTTCAAGTCTTTTTTTTATGTTTTCAAGAGAATCGACAGCCTCCTGAACCTTTTCAATATCATCATATATCTTAGCAACTTCAGCATCAATTTCTTCCATTCTCTTTAAAATCTTTTCCTTAATACCGATTATCACATTCGTCTTAGTAGCAAGATGACTTCCTAGTGTAATACAATTAACCAGATCCTGGGCTTTAATAGTACCACCGACTATAAGACCTTTCCCTTCTTTTACAAGGATCCTTGTCGCTTTAAGATTTGAATGCATCACAGCTTTATGCACAACAATATCTTTCTTCGCCTCAATATTTCCGTTTTCAATAAATTTAGCCTCTACATTACCGGATGCCTTAACAAGACCTGAATCTTTTCCAAGAATACCACCTTTTACAAGTACGTCACCAGTTACTTCAACATTTGATGAACCAAGACTCTTTTCGACCTCAAGATTCCCTTTAGCTTTTATTTCAAAGCCATCAAGAACAGAGCCTTTTACAAGGACTGATCCAATAAAATCAATATTTCCGACGTTAAGGTCCACATCACCATCCACAACGTATACCGGATACACATTAAGCTTTTCATTTTCAATTATGACCTGTCCATCTATTTCCGCTACTAATTTAGTTGAATCTTCTGAAAGCTCGACACCTTTTCCCATATAAGTCTCAATAGTAGTTTCCTTACCAGGTTCAGGACTGATCTCTATTCCAAGTACATTTTGACCAGGCTCACCTTCAGTAGGAGGAATTAGCTCAGCAAGCACTTCGCCTTTTACAACATTGACTATATTACTTATTGATTTATAATCCATTCTACCGTTTTCAAGCATCTTTCCTTTGTTCTCGGTATCCTGTTCAAACTTATACTGAATATGACCATCAGCTCCTGCTTCAGCTTCAAGCCCTTTAGCAACAAGTATCTTTTCATTGAATTTTTTATCTATAAGGACATCATCAAAAGATTTTTCATCTATTCCGTAAACGATTCCTTTTTCCTTTAATTTTTCCATTATGATCTCTTTTTTCGTCTCATTACCACCATCTGGCTCTGTTACGGTTAAGAACGCTTCCATATCATCTTTTGATAATTCGATTATGACTTCAGAATCCTTATAAAGATCAGGATCAAATTCTGCGATCTTTGTTCTTGTATCATCAGTTTCAAGAAATCTTTTTACGCCTTCATAGTCAACGTTGGAAATATGGTTTTCTTCGATTATGTTCTGAACATCCTCAAGCGAACCTTTATTTTCACCCAGGACAGAAATGAATATTCCTTCTTTGGTCTTTTCGATAATAAGATTTGCCTTATCTGAATCTTTCTTTTCACTATCGTTTAAAATATTATCTAGTTTTTCTTTTTTATTACTTTCTTTATCAAGTTTTACCTCGACAAGTGGAATAACTTTTATCTTAAAGTTTTTCTTGCCAAGTCCAAAAAAACCCTCTTCACCTTCTTCCAGAATTTCTATCTCAACATCTTTTTCATCCAGATGAAGCTTTTTCAAAGCCTTTTCAATAAGTTGATCTAAATCCGGTCCTTCAAAAAGAAAGAAATCTGACATCATCCCCCCAAACTATCAGTCAACAACAAAATCTTCTTTGACTTTCTTTAATCTTCCTCTTAGTCTTTCGACAGCTTTTGTATGCAGCTGAGAAACTCTTGAGTCTGAAACACCCAATACTTTACCTATTTCTTTTAAAGTTAGTTCTTCGAAATAATAAAGACTTACAACGAGTTTCTCTCGGTCTCCAAGAGAATCAATAGCTTCGACAAGCAATTTTTTCATCTCTGTCTTTTGTGCTATATCAAGAGGGTTTGGACTATTTTTATTCTCAATAAAATCACCTCTAGTAGAACTATTCTCATCATCATAATATATCTCGTCTATTGAAAGCACAACCGTTCTTCTTGCTTCTCTATATATCTTGTTAAGATCATCCATACTAATACCCATCTCTTCTGCTATCTCTTCCGGGGTAGCTTCACGGGAGAGCTGATTGTTTAGTCTGGTTATCGTCTTATCAAGTTCCTTTGTCTTCTGCACAACTGATCTAGGTACCCAATTCGTGTTTCTAAGTTCATCTATTATCGCACCATGTATTCTGGTTCCCGCATAAGTCTTGAACTTGACTTTCTTTGCAGGATCAAACTTATTGATAGCATCCATGAGTCCCATAGTCCCATAACTCATAAGATCATCAAGTTCAACATTTGCCGGAAGTTTTTCATAGAGCCTTCTAGCAAGATATTTAACATATGGAGCATATATCTTTATAAGTTCAGTTCTGGAATCTCTGTCATTATCTTCTTTATATTTTTGCCATAATTCCTTTATATATTCTTCCTGAGGCTCCACGCTCTCCCCCCTAAATAATTATTATAATAAAAAGTAAACAAGGATAAGTATGAGGATGAAAACTACACCTGAAACTATATATATCAGTGATGATCCCTGTTTTTCATCTTCATCATATTCTCCTTCGGTAAGATCCTTAACCGCTTCGTCTATTTTATCTTTCTTTTTTGCTGTTATCTTAAGTTCTTCCTGAAGAACCATCTCACCGACATATAAATCACTAACATCTGTTCTTATATAAATGCTTCCTGACTCTTCCATCCTCGATATCTCATTGACAATAGATGTGTAAACCTTCTTTGAAAAATCACTATCATCTTTTTTTAAATAGGAAGAAAGTTTTTCAAAATCAAGATTTGCATTATTAACTTTAAAATCTATCTCATCTCCCGTACTTATCTTATTAGCAGAAATTCCTGATACAGGGTCAAGAATTGGTTTCAATTTTATTTTCACCTTAGTTGTATTGTTTTCCTGACTCTCTTCACCAGTATTTTCATTTATTATATCCATAATATTCTCCTCAGGATTAGTAAGCGAGAACTTCAGTTCCGTCTTTATATTACCTTTTTTTAAAAATTTCTTTATTATATCCTCAATAAGGTCTTTTACAAGAACGTTCTTAAGAAAAGGATCCCTTGAAGTCGTAATAAACTCAAAGATCTTTTTCATCTTCTCACCCGTTAGACTTTCCGGAAACTTCTGAGTAATCAAAGATACCGTTTCAGCCAAAGGTCCGTTATCATCCATTTCAGTAAGAGAATTCCTTAATCTTTTTTCAAAATTAATAATACTTTCCTCAAGATCTATTTCACTTAGGACATTTCTTGTTACTGGAGCCACAATAAATTTCAAGACCTTTTCCTCTTCTGAATCAACAAGAAGATGAAAAAGCAAAGGAGATTCCGAACCATCCTCTATAATACCGTTTATCCAATATTCATAGTAACTTTGAGTCATTCATTTTTTCCTTCCCCAATATCCGGGAAAACATAGTCTATATCACGTATCTCATCACTTTCTCTTTCCCCTTTGACACTTCCGGGAAGAAGAAAATTAACAACATATACAGCAACATAATAGACAATTAAAAAACCTGGGAAAGCAAACACTGTTTTCCTTAAGGCTACTCTATCATTATTAATAAAATAAGATACACCAAAAAATATTATACTGGAAATAAACGCCATTAGCAAACAATATAAAAAAACTATCATTTTTTTTGATTTCCTGATTATTTAAATTTTTTTACCGGCTCTCAACATACAAGTGTTTGATCAACCAATGACAAACAAACCACAAAACTCTCGCTTATCCTCTTTAAAAAAAATTGGAGCAAAACTAAATCCATCCGCTTTCCGACAAGACATCTCTTTGTCGAGAACGTTTTCATCATCAGGAATAAATTCAATTTTGTTGATCTTTATTTCATCACCAAGCTCCATGCTATCTAAAGTATCCAGAATAACATTTTCCATACCGTCAAAAAGTTCAGAAAAAAACTCTTCCGGATTTTCAGAGAAATTTGAAAACTCTTCTTTTAAGACCATGAAAAGAATTGATATATAACCTTTTCCAGTGTCTATTCTTGCCAAAAAAGAAAGATACGGATGTTTTTTTAATTCAAGATCTTCAATATTTTTTTGTTCTACAGGAACTCCTATATCAAGAATACCACCAAAAAATTCATTAAAGACTACGACAAATCTACCTGCAACAATATTTGTTATTTCTCTTACCTTGCTTTTTAAATCCATACCCACCTCAGATCCTGATTAATTCTTCTTATTTACATCATTCATTATCTTATCAATGTTATTTTTCTTAAAAGATTCAATGATCTTATATACTAAAGGATAAACGTTATCGTTTAATTCTTCAAGTTCTGATTTATTAAATGCAGATAAAACGAAATCACTTCTTCTTTCTGATATATAATATTCGTTTCTGATTCCAACTCTTATTCTGTAAAAATCTTTACCAATTGAATTTATCACAGATTGAACACCATTATGTCCACCAGAACCTCTGTTCCTTGCTATTTTAATTCTTCCAATCGGAAAATCTATCTCGTCATGAATCACAAGAACATCATCATTTTCTATATTATAGTACCGAATGAGATCTCCAACACTGTTACCGCTGAGATTCATATAGGTATAAGGCTTAAGAAAGAAAACATCTTTTGATTTGAAATAAACTCCGTTATGCCCCTTTTTCCAAACAGGTGATATAGAAGTATGGGATAGATATGCATCTATAGCATCAAATCCTATATTATGTCTTGTACCGTTATATTTTGCAGGATAATTACCCAGACCCGCAATAAGTCTCATCAGTTCTCCAGTTCTTTAGTAAGCTCTTCATGGAATTTAAAATCCTGTGGGAATCTCTGTTTAACCTCATCTGTTATCTCAAGAGCTTTTTCTTTTTTATTGAGCAGTTTAAGTTCTTTAACAAGATTTAAATAAACCGATTTTTCTTCTGGAAACAATGCTTTCATCGACTCAAGTATCCTGATAGCTTTTTCTTTATCTCTATCTTTATAAAAATTATAACTGAGTTTAAGTGCATCATAATCACTTCCATACAAACCTACAAGTCTTTTCAAATATTTTTCAGCTTCTTCATCAAGTTGTTTTTTCATAAGTATGTTTACCAGTGATGTTAGTATAAATATATCATCATGCTTTATCTCATATGCTTTTTTAAAAAAACCATAGGAGATGTCCACAAAATCCTCATTGAAAGAACTTATACCAATCTTTTTCAGCGATTCAAACCTGGTATCAGCTATACTCTCCTCGTCTTTTATCTCTTCAAGTAATTTCAAGGCATCAACATTCTCTTCATCCAGATTATAACTCTCTCTTATCTGATCTTTCGCTTCATCAAAAAGTTTTAGTTCAACATAACACTTACCTAAAAAGAATTTAATATATGAATTGTTTTTTGAAAACTCCTCAGCTTTTATATAAAAAGGAATAGCCTCATCATATTTTCCCATAGTAAAATATACGTTTCCTATATTTATAAGTATATTAAAGTTCTCAGGCTGCAATCTATAAGCCATCTTAAAATTATAAACAGCTTTTTCGAACTCTCCATTTTTGGCAAATTCAATACCATAATTATAATAAGACTCAAAATCAGAGAACATCTTGACATTACCAGCCATATCTCTTTCACCAAATATTCTTTTTACATAATCAGCCCATTTAGAGTTTTTAAACTTTTGAAGGACGATATTTTTCTGGGTTTCCATCTCATCATATTTTCTGTTTCTCTTTAACGAAAGAATATAGTAATAATAGTATTTTGGAGTCTCAGGAGACATATCAACCGCTTTTTTGTAAACCTGAAGCGCTTTTTTATATTCCTTTACCTTATCAAGAAATATACCTTCATTAAACCAGATCTCAGGACTCTCACTATAAGCTTTTTCCTGAGTAAGATAAAAAATAGCAGATCTATAATCAGCTTTATGAGCAAAATAAAGAGCTAGTTCGTTTAATATTCTTGCGGTAAACTCATCATCACCATTAGCTTTTATATCCTCAATCATACTTTCCACACTTTCCTTATCATCCTTTGCAAGATGATACTTGAATATCATGTAGAGTTCCTGATTTTTTTCAAACGCTAATCGATTCGAAAGCTTTTGATAAAGCGAATAAAACTGATCTGCCTTTCCAAGTTCAAGATAGGATAATAGGATAAAAAAAGCATTTCTATTATCAGAAACAGCATCAGCCTCATATTTTGAATAAAGCACAAGATTATCCGTGTAATTTTTCATTAGATAATTGGCTTCAATAAGTTTTTTTACAAAAAGAGAGGTGTGTTCAGGCGATTTCGAGTTAGGCAACAGAAGATTGTATATTTTTGCAGCTTTTTTAATATCTCCCGCATCATAGACTTCTTTAGCTCTCTTAAAATAGAACTCGTAATCCTCATCTGAAAAATCAAGATTTTCAGCATTCTCAATAGCATCAATAGATATTTCCTGTGTATCATTTCCCGTCATCTGATTTAGTCTTGATATTCTAAGTTTTATACCTTCATCATCAGGAGCTAGTCTCGAAAGCTTCGAATAGTATGCAACAGCTTTCTCAGGATCATCATTTTCAATAAGAGAAGCTATTTTTTTTAGTGCTCCGATGTTTTCGGTATCTATAAGCAGGACTTTTTCCAGAAGATCTATCTTTTCTTTTTTCTTCTCTGTATTCTCCTGCACATAAATCATACTATCAACCAGTTTCTGTTTAAGTTCCTTAGTCTTATAAAATTTATATGCCACATCAAGGTAAGATATGGCTTTTTTAAACTGACCACCGTTGAAATACATCAGACCTTCTTCTTTGTTCATCTGATATAATTTTTTTACAGCATCTACATTATATGGATTTGTAGCAACCAGATCATGATAAAGGTCTATAGCTTTTTCCTTTTCTCCTGACATCTCGTATTGAAGTGCTATCTGATAAGTCTGATCACTCTTTCCGAGTTCACTGAGCTTTTTAGAATTTGCTTTCCTTCCACAAGATGTAATAAATATTATGTTTATTAGAATTAAAAAAGCTAGTATTTTCTTCATATTATTCCCCGTTATTTAAATAGTGGTGATAAAGATCTTTCTCTATGTATATTATAAATAGCTTTTGCAAAAAGAGGTGCTATAGATATCATCTTAAGGTTATTGATCCCTTTTGTTTCATTTGGTATAGAGTTTGTAACAACAACCTCTTTAATAATACTGTTATTAAGTCTATTTACCGCATCTCCGGAAAACACTCCATGAGTAGCCACGGCATATACCTCTTTTGCACCTTTTTCTTTAAGCACCGTCGCTGCATTTACTATAGTACCGGCTGTATCTATCATATCATCAAGAAGTATAGCAGTCCTGCCTTCAACTTCACCGATAATGTTCATCACCTCAGATTGATTCGGTTTCGGTCTTCTTTTATCGATAATAGCAAGTGAACTCTTAAGACTTTTCGCAAACGCTCTAGCTCTACCCACACCACCTGCATCTGGAGATACTACTACGGTCTCTTCTCTTTTTATATTATCTTTAAAGTATTCAGAAAGCAGTGTGCTTCCCAAAAAATGATCGACAGTAATATCAAAAAATCCCTGAAGTGCCCATGTATGAAAATCAAGCGCTATTATTCTATCAACACCAGCTGTAACAAGAAGATTAGCAACTAGTTTTGCTGTTATAGGTTCTCTTCCACGGGTCTTTTTTTCCTGCCTTGCATATCCATAATAAGGAATTACAGCAGTTATTCTTCCAGCGGACGCCCTTTTAAGGGTATCTATTATCATAAGAAGTCTCATAAGATTCTCTGATACAGGATAACAGGTAGGCTGAACGACAAAGACATCTTTTCCTCTAACGGTATCAATCACCTGAATATGTATCTCACCATCGGAAAAATGCGAAATATCAACATTACACATATCAACTTCAAGTTCTGAGCAGATCTCTTTTGATAGTTTGTTATTTGCACCTCCGCAAAGTACAACAATATCATCCATCTTGTCATAATCAGTATTGATCATACTATTTTCTCCTAAAGTGATTTTTTTTAATAGACTGCTTCGCTCTTGAATAAGAAAGCGAATATTCAGGAACGTCTTTACTTATTACAGAACCAGCACCAATCTTACTGTTATCATCTATTTTAACAGGAGCTATAAGCGAAGTATTACTGCCAATAAAAACATTTTCACCAATAACCGTCTTAAACTTGTTTTTGCCATCATAATTACATGTTATCGTTCCAGCACCAATATTGGTTCCCATTCCAATAACAGAGTCTCCTATATAGGAAAGATGAGATGCTTTGACACCATCTTTAAATACCGCCTTCTTTGTCTCAACAAAATTTCCTATCTTACATCTTTTACCAACCAAAGAACCCTGCCTCAACCTTGCAAATGGACCAATGGAGCTTCCAGATTCAATAAAGGAACCACTTTTGATCACAGTAAAAGGAAGGATTTTAACATCTGCTTCTATCTCAACATCAAGATCAATAAAAGTACTCTCAGGATCATATATATCAACTCCTGAAAGCATCAATTTTTCGTTTATTCTTCTGTGTATCTCTTTTCTGGCAAGAGATAATGCTTTTATATCATTGATTCCTTCAAGATTATGTATATTTCCTTCAAATACACCTGAACTCAAGCCTTTTTCATAACATAACCTTACAAGATCGGTTAGATAAAACTCTCCCTGAGAATTATCCGTATCGATCTTATCAATACATTCTCTTATAAAACTCTCTTTTATAATATATATACCTGAATTGACCCTTCTTATCTTTTTCTGATCATTATCAGCATCTTTTTCTTCAATTATCTCAACTGGAACGTTTTCCTCGGTCATTATTCTTCCGTACCCAAAAGGATCTTCAGGACTCATACTCATTACAGAAAGAACGTTTTTATTTTCTTTATGAAATGTTGCAAACTCTTCTAGTTCTTCTTTTTTAAGAAGCGGTGTATCGCCACAAGCAATGAATATATCCTCATCCTGAACAGTTTTTTCGTCAATAAAACACTTTACAGCATGCCCTGTTCCCAGTTGCTCTTTTTGCAAATAAAAAGATGTCTCAGGAAAAAGAGGTGATATTTTCTCTCTGATAAGATCAGATCTGTACCCGGTAAGAACATTTATTTTATTTACACCTTTTATACCTTCAAAAGCTTTCATCACATGAAATAACATAGGAAATCCTGCTATCTCAAACAACACTTTTGGATTAGGACTCTTCATCCTTGTGCCTTTACCAGCAGCTAATATCAATACCTGCAAACTGCCTCCCGTTGTAAATAACAAAAGCGATTCCTCAGAATCGCTTTATATTAAGATTTATTGGCTGGGGCGACTGGACTCGAACCAGCGCATGCAGGAGTCAAAGTCCTGTGCCTTACCAACTTGGCCACACCCCAATAAGATTTCTTCAAAATTATTATACTTCTGCAACTGTTTCCTGCAGACCATCAAAAGCTTCTTCAGGCATTGAATTGTATTTCTGAAGAACTGTTGTCTGTATCTCATCTCTCACTTCTGTAACAAGAGGATGTGCTGTATCTTTGAATTCACCGTTAGACATCTTTTTTGAAGGCATAGCTACAAAATATCCTTTTTTTCCTTCAATAACTTTTAGATCATGTACTACAAATTTTTCGTCAAATGTAATGGATACATATGCTTTAAGTTTTCCGTCTCCATTGACTTTTCTAATTCTAACGTCTGTTATTTCCACTATGTCCTCCTAGTCTCGATTACAACTTAGTATATTTACTTTTACATAATTTAAATTTGTTTGTCAAGTTCTGTAAACTCTATCATTTTTTCAAGTGAATTCCTAGCTTTATTCATAAGCTCAGCAGGCAATACTATCTGATTACGTTCTTCTAAAAGATCATAGTAAATATCCTGCAAAGTGGTCTTTTTCATATTCTTGCAGATCATATTTTCGTCAACCGGTCTTACATCATAACCCTCGGCAATCATCCTTGCAACTATTCCTGGTTCGGTCCCCAGATAAATATTTTTATCCTGATTTTCTCTAACAAATTTTGCCATCCCGGCAGTAGAAAGAGCCATATCCGCTTTTTCAATGACATCTAATCTGCATTCCGGATGTACTATTATTAATGCATTTGAATCCTTCGCTCTTATCTTATCGATCTGCTCTGGCTTTAAGTCCTGATGAACACAGCAATAGCCATCCCAGAGTATCAAACTGCGACCAGATATCTTTTCTACATATCTTCCAAGGTTCTTATCAGGAACAAAAAGTATGTTTTTAACCGAAGAAGGAATGTTTTTTATTACTTTTAAAGCGTTACCGGAAGTAAGACATACATCGCTTTCAGCCTTTACCTCTGCAGAGCTATTTACATAGGTCGCAACATAAAGATCATCATCTGTTTTTTTCTTTTCATTGATTATATCCTGTGCATTTACCATATCAGCCATAGGACAACCAGCTTCTATATTTGAGAGTATGACCTTTTTAGAAGGGTTAAGTATCTTTGCAGTCTCAGCCATAAACCTCACTCCTGCAAAAACGATTATATCAGCTTCAGTCTCCTTCGCTTTAACAGAAAGACCATATGAATCTCCAAGATAGTCTGCTACTTCCTGTACATCTCGATTTATATAATTGTGACAGAGAATTACAGCGTTCTTTTCTTTTTTTAATCTAAGTATCTCTTCTTTAAAATTCATTTCATCTCCAAAAACC
>PKTG01000143.1 GCA_002869225.1 Candidatus Muiribacterium halophilum
GTATTATTCCTCATCATTTATATGACTGATTTATGGTTAAAAATGTTGATTATTGTTTCAATATCGAAAATTTAACACAATGATTTTAAAAGAGCAAGGTTAAATAAAGACTGGTGTTTGGGATAAAATTGGATTTTGGATTTTGGGAGGATAAATTCCGATTTTTCAAAAAATCAACCCATCGTGCTCTTTCGTGCTTCTTCGCTTCACCGCATCACGCTTTACGCATTACGCTTTACGAAGTCGATATCAAAGAATAGTCATACCCATTTTGAAGAAAACCCAGATCACTCCAAAAGAAAACAGCATTGCTGAAAGAGGTGTAAGTATCCAACCAACAACTATCTCAGCTAATTTTCTATAGCTAACTCCACCTGTACCTTTTACAAATCCTATTCCCATTACAGCACCTACAATAGCCTGTGATGATGATACAGGCACTCCAATCTGTGTAAAGAAATGAATGGTCAACGAATGACTAAAAGTTGCAATAAGTGCACCTAAAGGGCCTATTACAGCGATCTTCTCACCAACTGTCATCATAACTCTTCTACTGAAGGTAAGTGCACCAACTGCTATTGCGATACCACCATAAAGAGCTGCATGATACTCGGTTAACATTCCAGCTGAAACATATATTCCAGTTGTATTTGCAACATTGTTCGCACCAAGTCCATAAGCTCCATAACACCCGGATATAATAAGACTCCAGGAAATAAACTTATTCAGTGCTATGATGTTTTTAATATATTTTGAAATAAACTTATCGAGTACATAAAACAATACAAACGCAACTATTGCAGAACCTATGGGAGTTCCTACCCAACAAAGCATTATCTTTCCAAGTTGTCCAAATGCTTTTAATGCTTCCGCTTCTCCTCTGTAGTATCTGAACAGACTTCCTCCAAGTATAGCTCCAACAACTGCCTGTGAAGTTGAAACTGGAATACCGACAAGCGACATTATCATCACGCAAAGTGCAGCCGAAAAAAGTATTACAAAAGCTTCATTTACAGAACCAGCTGATGATAATTTTCCAAGTGTTTGCATACACTTTGGACCTTCCATAACAGAACCAATAATAACAAATATCGCAATAAGTATCGTGGCTGTCCTGAATTTGATTACTTTGGCTGATACACCAGGACCAAAAAGATTAGCAGCATCATTTGAACCAAGACCCCAGCCCATCCAAAGTCCTGAGATTATTCTCCACATTTATTAGTACTCCTATATTAATTTAATTTTTTCACTAAAAAATACATATATCTTACATATCGATTAAAATCAATTGACTTTTTATTACTATTGAAGGATTGTCATACCTAATTTAGAAAATAACCAGATGACTCCAAAACAAAATAACATAGAAGATATAGGAGTTATTATCCATCCCGTCACTATAGATAATAATTTTTTATAACTGACTCCATCAGCACCTTTTACAAAGCCTATTCCCATAACCGCTCCAACAATAGCCTGTGATGAGGAAACAGGTACTCCAACCTGTGTGAAAAAATGCATTGTCATAGAATGACTTAAAGTCGCTACAAGTGCACCTAAAGGACCTATTACAGCTATCTTCTCACCAACTGTCATCATAACTCTTCTACTAAAGGTCAAAGCTCCCACAGCCATGGCAAGTCCACCGTAAAGTGCAGCATTAAACTCATTAAGGGTTCCTGAAGCCACATATACAGCAGTTGTATTAGCTACATTGTTAGCTCCAAGACCGTAAGCACCATAACAACCAGCAACAACAAGTGTCACTGTGATAAATCTGTTTAAAGCAAGAATATTCCTTATATATCGACTCGTTATATAATCTACCACATGAAACAGAATAAAAGCCATAAAAGCAGCTCCTAAAGGTGTTCCTATCCAACATATAACGATCTTTCCAAGTTTTGAAAAAGAATCAAGAGCACCAGGAACTCCAAGATAATATCTAAATAGACTTCCCCCAAGAATAGAACCAACAACTGCCTGAGATGTTGAAACCGGCATTCCTGCAGAAGACATGATCATGACACAAAGTGCTGCTGAAAAAAGAATAATAAAAGCTTCATTAGGACTTGTAGTTGCGGAGAGTTTATCCAAAGTATGCATACACTTAGGACCTTCCATTACAGCACCAATAACAACAAATATTGCTATTAATATTGTTGCTGTCCTATATTTTATCACTTTAGCAGCTACACCAGGTCCAAAAAAATTTGAATCATTAGCCCCAAGACCCCAGCCCATCCAAAGTCCTGAAATAATTCTCCACATTTACAATTACTCCCTAAAAAATAATATTAATTTTATTTTTATTGTTAAATCTTCATATTCATAGCAAGAATACTTATTCTATCCATTATATCTTCGGCTTTATCGGTTATCTTTGAAAGATAAAGAACAAGGTCTCGTATCTGAAGTTTATTTGCAAGATCCAGATCAAGCTCAAAAAGTCTTTTTAAAAGCTTATGCATAAGAGCATCAACAGCTTCTTCATGCTCTGTTACCATCTCTACTACTTTTTCTATTTCTTTAAGATCAGTTCCTAAAAAGTCTATTGCACATAGAAGTGGTTCTGATACAGCGGATGATTCTTTAGCAATATCAAGAATTATCTCGCTTATCTCTTCAGGAAGATATGGTTTTTCTTCAGATAGTTTTCTACCTACTATCACGCAGTCTCCAGCAATTTTATCCATTGTTACAATAAGTTCCGCGAAATCATTTCTGAGTCCCTGAAAGAAGGCACCTTCAAAAAGATTTTTTCTTATTTCTATCAAATATTTATCAGCTTCATGTTCGTATTCGTGCATCTCTTTAGATCTCTGCATAAACTCAGGATCCTCTTTTAAAAACAGCTCTACCGTCTGTTCAAGTGCACAAAGAGTCTTTCCAATAAGATCAGCATGTTTCTTAAAAAGTTCAAAAATGTTTTGTTCTCTTTTTCGTTTGAAAAACATAAATTACTCCAAAAAGGGTTTGAAAAGCGTGATTTGTTTATTTTAAAGGGTTTAAACATTACTGTCAATAGAAATTAAAAAACTGACAGTCATTAGAAAAAAACTCCATATACTTGACTATTCCTTATATGAATTGAGATAATAGAGCAAACATCTAATATTATAGATTATGTTAACTGAAATTTTTTAAGCGGAGAAAATAATAATGATATTCCCAATCATAAGAGAGGTTATTGAAAAAGAGGTAGAGAAGATCACTAATTATCTTAATAATAATGATCAGCAATACCTCGAGGATATATATCTTGTTCAGATATCCACTTTAAGAAGAATAATCTCACTTCTTGATATTCTTGAATCTGAAAACAGACTTACACTTGAAGAATTTATAAAAGAGTTAAGATTATTTGAGAAAAAACTTACATTTGAAGTAGAATTTGCACCTGATACAGATCTTTCAATAACCACACTCGCAAGATGTTAAGCTGTTCAACTTATCTTAAGAAGCCTTAAAGAAGTCAGGAAAGAACTTGAGAACACGGGCAATCTTTAAGTAATCTCCTTACAAAATCTCTACTCTCAACTTGATTATGCGGTATCTTTAAATATGATGTCTCAACTCTAATATCATCATAAAATAAAATATCTATATCGATCTCTCTTGGACCCCATCTATAAGAATCTTTCCTTCCAAGCTCTTTTTCAATCTTTTTTATCTCTTTTAAGAGTTCTGTAGGAAAAATATTAGTAGCTACAATTATGATCTGATTAAGAAAATTCGGCTGTTCTTCTATACCACAGGGTTTTGTCTCTAAAACTTTTGTCTTATGATTGATATTTCCAATATTGTTTTCAATACTATGAATTGCTTTGTCTAAAAATTCCTGTCTATTGCCTTTATTTGAACCAAGAAGAAGAAAAACCTTCATTTACTATTCTCTTTCTTTCAACAGTTCAGTCTCACTCCAACCTGTCATCCCAGGAATAGGAACGGATGGTTTTTTTATTCTGATATGTATTTTTGATATCTTTTTGTTTAATAAAAAAATATTTTCTGTAATGTTTAAAGCCAAAGCTTCAAGAAGCTTAAAATCATTGTTTTCCACTATCTCTTTTACCATGTTATATATCTCAACATAGTTTACAGTCTTTTCAAGATCATCCTCTTTTGCACCATCGATAACATCTGCCCATATCTCAAGATCGACTATAAACTTCTGTCCTAACGCTTTTTCTTCAGGAGCTGTACCATGATATCCAAAAAACATCATCTCTTTTAGATTTATCTTAAACTCTGTCATCACAAACTCCCATATATATCATAGTTTCAATAAGTTTTTTATGAAGCTCAACATTATGAACTCGTATAAAGTTTACTCCACTTTGAATAGCAAATTGAGATATAAACGATGTAATAATATCTCTTTCATGTATGTTATCTATACTAAAAGTCTTTCCAATAAAGGATTTTCTTGAAGCTCCTAAAAGCACTGGCGAACCCATTACTTTTAAAGTCTGAAGTTCCTTTATTATCTTCCAGTTATCTTCAACTGTCTTTCCAAAACCAATACCAGGGTCTATTATTATCTTTCCAGGATTACCAAGTAGATCCACCAGTTTATCGTATACAGGTGTTATCTCACTGATCATATCGCCCATAAGAGCATTATAATCAGTCTTCTGCTGCATATTTTCAGGTGTGCCTCTCATATGCATAAGAACAAACGGACATTCATGTTCCTCAACTACATCAAGCATCTTCGAATCAATACTGTAACCTTTTATATAATTGATAATATCAGCTCCAGCTTCCATAGCCTGTCGTGCAACTTCAGGCTTGTAGGTATCTATTGATATTGGTATCTTTGATTCTTCTCTTATTTTTTTTATTAAAGGGATCACCCTTTGAATCTCTTCTTCCAAGCTTACTTCTTTTGCTCCAGGTCTTGAGGATTCTCCACCGATATCTATGATGTCAGCGCCCTGCTCCTCAAGTTCCATAGCTTTTACTAAGGCCGATTCAAGATTGTCATATTTTCCACCATCTGAAAAAGAATCAGGAGTTATGTTTAATATTCCCATAATATAAGTCTTATCAGACATAAACTTTCTTTCTTTGACTTTAAAAAGCATCTTTTGAGTAGTCGAGTATAAAAGATTCTCAAGGACTTTTCTTTCCTCATTCAACCAACTTCCCTGTTCTGAAAGCCTTGTAGCTACTCTCTTAAATACTCTTTTTGAACCTGTGAGATAAATATCCTGTTTTTTACTATCACCTTTTATTGCGGATTCGGACAAGGCTGCATCACCACCGGATACAAGCATCTCCTGTTTAAGTACAAGTGCTTTAGCTAAAGAAATATTTTCAAAAAATATTGTATGATTTTGAAGTTTTGATGATATTATATCAATACCGGATTTACTACAACCGATATTCTGAAAATTCTTCCTCATAAGTGGATACTGAAGATCACCTCTGAAGATCTTCATAGTTAATATTCTCGTATAAGTGAAAGAGCTTCGCTTCTTGCTGCTATATCATTATGGAAAATACCTCTGACAGCTGAAGTGATTGTCTTTGAACCAGGTTTTTTAACACCTCTTATCGACATACACATATGTTCAGCCTCAATAACTACAACGACTCCAAGAGGATTTAAGGTCTTCATCAAAGAATCAGCGACCTGAGTGGTCAGTCTTTCCTGCAGCTGCAACCTTTTCGAATAAAGATCGACGAGTCTTATCAGTTTAGAAAGACCAGTTATCTTATTATCCTGAGGAATATATACAATATGAGCTTTTCCGATAAAAGGGATCATATGATGTTCACACATTGATGAAAACGGAATATCCTTTACTATTATCATCTCTTCGTGAGGTTCATTGAACTGCACATTGATGACCTTCTCAGGATCCACTCCCATACCAGAGAACAGTTCCACATACATGTTTGCTACTCTTTCAGGAGTACGGACCAGACCTTCTCTTTCAGGGTCCTCGCCTATTGCCTCAAGAATTGCCCTAACACTTTTTATTATTACTTCTTTATTCATCTTCTTTTTTATCTTCCTTTGGAGAATAAGTGTTTTTTTCCGGTTGTTCTGTCTTTTCGTTCTTTTTCTCCATCTTTTTTATTATATCTTCATTTTTTCTTATCTTTTCCTGCTGTTCTTTTTCATCATGTATCTCTTCAGTGTTTTCTATCTCATCTTTTATCTCATCAAGAGATTTTCTTGCTTCTACATCCTTTTCTATATCCTCACCATCAATAAGTTTATCCACTTCGTCAACGGTAAGGGTTTCATACTTAAGAAGACCCTGAGCTATTGCTTCTAATTTATCCATATTATCCGCTACTACTTTCTTAGCTTCTTCATAACAGGTGGTCATTATTTTTTTTACTTCCTGGTCTATCTCATAAGCAGTCTTTTCAGAGAAATCCTTTGTCTGTGAAAGTTCTCTTCCAAGGAATATATGCTGTTCTCTTTTACCAAAAGATATTGGTCCCATCTTTTCACTCATGCCGTAAACACATACCATGCTATGAGCTATATTTGTCGCAACAGATATATCATTTGAAGCACCTGTTGAATGTAGGTTGAACTTAAGTTCTTCAGCTATTCTTCCACCAAAAGCTTTCTTGATTATCGCAAGAAACTTTTCTTTAGAATAAAGGTATCTATCTCTTTCAGGTATAGAATGTGTAACACCTAATGCCATGCCTCTTGGAATGATACTTACTTTATGAAGTGGATCACAATTTTTTATAAGTTTAGCAATAAGAGCATGTCCTGCTTCATGATAAGCAGTGATCTCTTTTTCTTCTTCAGAGATTACTTTACTCTTTCTTTCAACACCCATAGTGACTTTATCTCTTGCTTCCTCAAAATGTCTATGCATGACTGTCTTTGAGTTTTCTCTAGCTGCAAGAAGAGCAGATTCGTTTACAAGGTTTGCTATATCAGCACCTGAAAGTCCAGGAGTCGTTCTAGCTATCTTTTTAAGTTTTACATTCTCATTAAGAGGTATTTCTCTTGTATGTACTTTAAGTATTTCGTATCTACCTTTGATATCTGGAAGGTCGACATGAACCTGTCTATCAAATCTTCCAGGTCTAAGTAGTGCAGGGTCGAGTATGTCTGGTCTGTTTGTAGCAGCTATTACTACTATTCCCTGATTTGCTGCAAAACCATCCATCTGTACAAGAAGCTGATTAAGAGTCTGCTCTCTTTCATCATGTCCACCACCAAGTCCAGCTCCTCTTTGTCTACCTACAGCATCAATTTCATCTATAAATACGATACAAGGTTTCTGTTTTTTAGCCTGATCAAAAAGATCACGGACTCTTGAAGCACCAACACCCACAAACATCTCAACAAAATCAGAACCTGAGATATGTAAAAATGGAACTTTAGCCTCACCTGCGACAGCTCTTGCAAGAAGGGTCTTACCAGTTCCCGGAGGACCTACAAGAAGGACACCTTTAGGTATCTTACCACCAAGTCTCTGGAACTTCTTTGGATCTTTAAGAAACTCTATTACCTCAACAAGTTCAAATTTAGCCTCATCACATCCAGCTACATCTTTAAAAGATGTCTTCTCGGCACTTGGATCTATGAACTTAGCTCTACTCTTACCAAACGACATCGCCTTTGAACCAGCACCGTTCATCTTGTTTAGTATATAGAACCATAAAAGTATAAAGAATATGAACGGGAACCAATTGACAAGAAGTTCAAACCACCATCTGTTTTCAGGTTCAGGTTGAGCAACCACATCACTTAGATTACCTTCTCCATCAGTCATCATAGAATCTATTTCTTTAGCTATAAGATCAGCAAACATAGGATGTATCTTAGTATGGAATTTCTGAGTTGACTGCCCCGGAACATCTGTTGGCTGACTTGAAGTCCATTCACCTATAACATTAAGACCGATTATCTGTAACTTTGTCACCTTATCATCTCTAAGGTCTCTTGAAAATTCACTATATGATATCTCTTTCTCCTGAGGAGTATAGAGAAGATTTTCCAATATAAGTGCCGCAATAACGAGCACGATTATCATAAATACAATATTTTTTATTTTTTTATCCAAAACTTCCTCCCAATATAAAAAAGCCTTATGTTGGCTTTACTGTACTTTCTAGTATATACACCTGGAACCCATATTATATTACCTTGAGCATCCTCAAGAAC
>PKTG01000084.1 GCA_002869225.1 Candidatus Muiribacterium halophilum
GCCTGTCTCTGTGCATCCAGACCTGGAAACAAAGGTAAAAGTGATGGATGAATATTTATTATTTTTTTGCTGAATCTTCTGGTGAACTCAGGAGTTAGCACTCTCATAAAACCTGCAAGTATAATAAGATCTATATTATTTGTATCAATATATTTTACGAGCTTCTCTTCAATAACTTTTATCTTTGAAGAAAGAAACTCTGTGTTTATATTATATTTTTGAGCTTTTGAAAAGGCAGGTGGATCTTTTTTATTTGAAAACACACAGGTTATATCTAGCTCAAGCCTTTTTTCATTACAGGCTTTTATGATACTTTCCATATTACTACCATTTCCCGAGACAAGTATCACAGCTTTTTTATACATATTCTACCTTTCCATTACCATTTTTCACCTTTCCAATTCTAATAAGATCTTTATCATCTTCAATTCTCCTGCAATCATTTTCAGAGATTCCGATAATATATCCAGCTCCCATGTTAAACACTTTATACATCTCCTCTTCATCAATATAATTAGCCAGTATTTTGTATATCTCAAGTTTTGGAAGTGAAGATCGTTCTATATGAACATCAAGTGATTCTGGTATGACCCTTTCAAGATTTCCTTTTATTCCACCACCAGTTATATGCGCCATAGTATTAATATCAATCTTTTTCATCAATGACTGTATTTTTTTGGAATAAATAACCGTTGGTCTCATTATCATATTAAGAAGGTCAGGATATCTTTTATAAAGCTCGTTTAAACTTATTCCCATATCTTTTTCAATCACATATCTTACAAGTGAATATCCGTTTGAATGAAGACCGGATGAAGTAAGTGCATAAATAACATCTCCCTCTTTTAACATAGAGCCATCAATTATATCTTTCTTTTCGATTATTCCTGATGCAAATCCCGCAAGATCGAAATCATTTTTCAAATACATTCCAGGCATCTCAGCTGTCTCTCCACCAACTAAAGAAATTCCTGCCAGTTCACAACCTTGAACTATACCACTTATGATATTTGAAAATTCTTTTTCTGATAACTTCCCGGTAGCAAGATAATCAAGAAAGAAAAGAGGTTTTGCACCACAGGTTATAATATCGTTAACACACATAGCCACAAGATCTATACCTACAGAATCGAGTATTCCAGTTTCTATTGCTATCTTGAGTTTTGTACCAACTCCATCCGTACCCGATACAATTACAGGATTTTGATATCCTTTTGGTATTTCATAAAAAGATGAGAACCCACCCAGTCCGTTAAGTACATTCTTATTATGAGTTGATAAGACCATCTCTTTAATATTCTGAATTGTCTTTTCACCTTTTTCTATATCTACTCCTGCTTCTTTATAAGTCCTTGGCATATTTCTCTCCTTTTTTTAAGAAACATCTCATACAATGTTCTTTTCCACTAATACACTCTTTAAGGTCCTCAGTTGTTAGAAACTGTAAAGAGTCAGCTTCAAGTTCTTTGGTAAGTCTCTCAAGATCCATCGTATTTGCAATAAGTTCATTGTCATTTGGAGTATCTATTCCGAGTGAACATGAAGACAATATCATTGGAGATGATACTTTGAAATGAATCTCTTTTGCACCAGCGTTTCTTAAAAGTCTGACTATCTTTCTTGATGTAGTACCTCTGACAATGGAATCATCTATGACTATAACTTTCTTTCCTCTCACAACATCCGGTACAGGATTTAGTTTCATCTTTACTTTCATATCCCTTAATTCCTGTGCTGGTTGAATAAAAGTCCTTCCAATATAATGATTTCGGATTATTCCTTTATCATATGGTATTTTGGAAGCTTCACTGAATCCAAGTGCTGCTGAAATACCTGAATCAGGAACCGGTATGACAACATCACCTTTGACATCTGATCTTTCACTTAGCTTTGCACCAAAACTCTTTCTTATCTTATGGACCGATTTTTCAAATATCTCAGAATCCGGTCTTGCAAAATAAATATATTCAAAAGAGCAAAGATTTTTTTCCGTTTCCTCTGTATAAAAGAAACTCTCATAATCTCCTTTTATATCAGATTTAATAACCTCTCCTGGTTTTAACTCTCTTATTAGCTTTGCACCTATCATGTCAAGTGCACAGGATTCTGATGAGAAGACTATTTTTTTTCTAAGAGTACCTATACAAAGAGGTCTTATTGAGTTTTTATCCTTTAAAGCATAAAGGTTACCGTTATTGATTATCACAATTGAAAAAGCACCTTCCAGACGGTTAAGTCCTTCAATAAGTGCCTGAGTAAAGTTGTCTTTTTTGCTTCTTGCAATAAGATGGACAAGTACTTCACTATCCGAATCACTTTTAAATATTGCTCCCTGTGACTCGAGTTCCTTTTTCAGCTTATCGCTATTTGTGATATTCCCATTATGTGCAAGAGCCAGATTGCCGAACCTGAAATCCATTACAAGCGGTTGAGCATTTTCAACACTCATCTTTCCACCTGAAGTGGAGTATCTTACATGACCAATTGCTATCTTACCCTGAAGTGTGGATAGTATATTCTCGTTAAAGACTTCACTTACTAACCCTGTGTTTTTAAAAGACCTTATATGTCCGCCCTCTGATACTGCAATACCACAGGATTCCTGACCTCGATGCTGCAAGGCGTACAGACCAAAATAAGTTATATTACCAACTGTTTTTGTTTCCGGAGATATTATCCCAAAAACTCCGCATTCCTCTTTGAGTTTTTCCATTTAAAGGCTCCTGATATAAATATCATTTAGCTCTTTCATATCAAGATCAATATCATCATTGATCTTAAATCTTTCTCCTTCACATTTTCCAAGTTTAGTAAAAAATATCCCACTATCTTTAGCTTTTTCTCTGATCTTTTCAAAACCATCCTTATCTGCACTGAATATTACTCTTCCAAAAGCTTCTGAAAACAGATACACATCTTTTCTGAAAGGATATTCAATATCGATATCTACTCCGGTATTTCCATGATAAGCACATTCATAAATTGCACTTACAAGTCCGCCATCAGCTACATCATGAAGTGAATCAATATGTTCTATATTTTGGAGTATAAAGGAGTTAAGTAAAAGCTCACTTTCTGAATCAAAATCATAAATAGGACCATTTACCTTATTGTGAATAGCTTTTAAAAATTCTGATCCACCAAGATTTTCAACAGGTTTTCCAAGCATACCTATAAGATTTCCTTTTTTAAAAGCCATCTTTCTGGTATTTTCTCTATCCTCAATAAGTCCAAGCATCCCGATTACAGGAGTTGGATAAACAGCCTTATCACCCGATTGATTATAAAAACTGACGTTGCCACCGGTTATTGGGGTCTCAAGCGAATTACATGCATCTATTATGCCATCTACACATTTAACAAACTGCCAATATACTTCTTTATCCATTGGATTACCAAAATTCAGTCCATCTGTAGCAGCTATTGGTTTAGCACCAGTCATCACAAGGTTTCTTGCAGCTTCAAAAACAGCTTCCTTAGCACCAAGATATGGGTCTATAAAACAATGCCTTTAATTACAATCTATGCTAAACGATAATGCTTTTTTAGAATCCTTTAGTCTTAAGACCGCAGCATCTCCTTCACCAGGTTTAACTAAAGTATTTAACTGCACCTGATGATCGTATTGTCTGAAAACACTTTTTTTGGAACAGATATTTGGAGAAGCTAATAATGTTTTAAAACTATCTTCAATATTTTTCTCAGGTATATTATTTATGTCAAGATCAATATTATCTAAATACTTTGGTCTTACATATTCTCTATCATAGACTGGAAAACCGTTTACAACAAAATCAACAGGAAGTCTTGCGACTATCTTTTCACTTTTTCTTATTATAACTTCCTTTTCAGGTATTACTTCTCCTACTCTTTCAACATGTACATCCCATTTATTGAATATTGCTTCAACCTCATCCTCAAACCCCTGTTTTACGACCATAAGCATTCTTTCCTGAGATTCCGATAACATTATCTCATAAGGAGACATATCAGGTTCTCTTTGAGGAATTCTGTCTAGTTCAACATCCATTCCACATTGTCCTTTTTCCGACATCTCAAAAGTAGAACAGGTTATTCCAGCTGCTCCCATATCCTGAATACCAACAATATAATCATGCTGATATAATTCTAGACATGCTTCAAGAAGCATCTTTTCAGCAAAAGGATCTCCTGCCTGCACAGAAGCTCTATCCTCAACTCTTTCATCTGAAAGCTCATCGGAAGCAAATGTTGCACCGTGTATTCCATCTCTACCTGTTGAAGAACCTACAATATATACATGATTTCCTGGTCCACCCGCTATAGCTTTTCTTAAAGCATCTTTTTTCATTATTCCAAGTGCACAGACATTTACTAGAGGGTTCTCATCAAAAGCACTATCTGAGAAAAACTCCCCGCCAACTGTAGGTACACCAATACAGTTTCCATAGCCGGCAATTCCCGATACCACTCCCTGAGCTATATGCCTGTTTTCAGGTTTTGAAAGATCCCCAAACCTTAGAGAGTCAAAACTTGCAATCGGTCTTGCGCCCATAGTAAATATATCACGTAAAATCCCACCAACACCTGTAGCAGCACCTTCATAAGGTTCAACAGCAGATGGATGATTATGACTTTCAACTTTGAATGTCGCTGCCATATCATCACCAATATCCACTACACCTGCATTTTCTCCAGGCCCCTGAAGTATAGCACTGCCTTTGGTTGGAAATCTTTTAAGATGTTTTCTTGAATTTTTATAGGAACAATGTTCTGACCACATAACAGATATTATTCCGGTCTCAGTAAGATTTGGTTCTCTTCCCAGTTCATTTACTATCTTTTTCCATTCTCCGTCCGTTAAACCCATAGATCTGTAATCTACGCTCATCATAGACCTCCGAAAGATTCAAAAATAGCTTTAAGAAGCTCTTGTCCATCCCTGTTTCCAAGTTCAGTCTCGGAAGCTCTTTCAGGATGTGGCATCATACCATATATATTTCCTTTTTCATTAGTTATACCAGCGATATTAAGAGAAGAACCATTTGGATTATGGTCTCTGGAAGTATCACCATCTTTAGATGAGTACCTTAAAAATATCTGATCATTCTCTACTATATTCTTTAAAGTACCGGGTCTTGCAAAATAATTCCCATCCATGTGTGCTATTGGCAATGTGATAACTTCTTTACTTAACTTTCCAGATATTCTATTTGAAGTAGTAAGATTTACATCATCACAAATAAAGTGCATATGTTTGTTTCTTAAAAGTACTCCTGGAAGAAGTTTAGTCTCACACAGGACCTGAAATCCGTTACATATACCTACAATTAGTCTATCTTCATTTGCCTGATTAATGACATCTTCCATAACAGGAGAAAACCTTGCAATAGCTCCGGGTCTTAGATGATCGCCGTAGGAAAAGCCACCTGGAATAAAGATAGCATCATATTTTTTTTCAAGTCTGTCTTTATGAAAGACAAGATCAGTTTCTATATCAAATACGTTTTCCAAAACATGTTTAGTATCAAGATCACAGTTAGAGCCTGCAAATTGTACGACACATGCCTTCATATATGCGCCTCTCTTTCAATTATCTCAAAAGAGTAGTTTTCCATATTAGGATTAGCTAGAAGCTTTTCGCACATATCCTTAGTCTCTATCTTAGCTTTTTCAGCATTATCATGATTAAACTCAATATCTATTATCTTTCCACAATTCACCTGTTTGGTATCATTATATCCAAGATTCAAAAGACCTAATCTAATTGCTTTACCTGCAGGATCAATAATACCTTGTTTACTATTAATGTAGACTCTCATCTTAATCATTATTATTCTCCTCCAGTCTTTTTAGGACTTCCTTATATCTTTGCATCATATCTCCAAGGTCTTTTCTGAAGACATCCTTATCAAATTTTTCCATAGTATCTTTATCCCATAATCTGCATGAATCAGGCGAGATCTCGTCCCCTAGTACTATATTTCCATCCTGTGTCAATCCAAACTCTACTTTAAAATCTACAAGTATAAGGCCTGTTTTTTTGAAAAAAGTGCTCAGAAGTTCATTTATCTTAAGAGTGTATTCATTCATTGTCTCAAGCTGATCTTTAGTACAGAGTTCCAATAGATCTATATGGTCTTTTGTAATAAGTGGGTCACCAAGATCATCATCTTTATAAAAATATTCAAGAAGAGGTCTTTTCAATGTCTCGCCTTCTCTAAAAGGTGTTATCTTTAGAAGTGAACCTGTAGCGATGTTTCTTACGACAAACTCAATTGGAAATATTTTCACTTTTTTTGCAAGTATTGTTCTTTCATCTATCTGACTGATAGTATGAGTAGGTATTCCCATCTTCTCAAGAAATGATAAGATCATGTTAGAAATAGCCAGATTGACTATGCCTTTGTCGTGGAATTTTTCTTTTTTTTCTCCGTTGAACGCAGTAGTATCATCCTTGAAATGAATGATTATCTGATCTTCGTTTGGTGCCTTGTAGAGCGTTTTTGCTTTACCTTCATAGAGCTTTTGCAGATTTTCCATTTCAGACCCCCATTTTTTTATAGATATGATCTATATTTTTCAAATAAGCTGAAATACTGAATATCTCTTCAATCTCTCCTTTATCTAAATGGTCTGTGACATCTTTATCATTCTGAAGGTTTTCCATAAGATGAACACCTTTGTCCCAGGTTATCATCGCGTTTCTCTGTACTATTTCATAGGCTTTATCTCTTTGCAGTCCTTTATCAACAAGCTTTAAAAGAGCTTTCTGAGAAAAGATGAGTCCGTTAATATCATCAATATTTTTTTTCATTCTTTCTGGTCTTATAATAAGATTACTAAGTAGATCTTCACATTTTAGAATTGAATAATGTACTATATGAAAGCAATCAGGTATGATTACTCTCTCAACAGAAGAATGAGATATATCCCTTTCATGCCATAGAGCTATATTTTCCATTGAAGCCATAAGGTTCGCTCTCATCAGTCTTGCCATACCGCAAAGTCTTTCTGAGAGAATAGGATTTTTCTTGTGTGGCATTGCTGAGGAACCTTTCTGTCCTTTTCTAAAACCTTCCTGAGCTTCACCCACTTCAGTCCTTTGTAGATGCCTTATCTCGAGTGCGATCTTTTCAATAGTTGAGGATATAATCGAAAGTACAAATACCACTTCAGCTATTCTATCTCTTTGTATTACCTGCGTAGATGCAGGAGAAGGTCTTAATCCAAGTTTATCAAGTACATATTCCTCTACCCACGGGTCAATATTTGAATAAGTACCAACAGCACCCGAAAGTTTTCCATATGCAGCGTTATTCTTTACATTTTTTAATCTTGCCATATCTCTTTTTAATTCTTCGAAAAATACACCGAGTTTAACTCCAAATGTTGTAGGCTCAGCAGCGATACCATGTGTCCTACCAAGGCAAACAGTGTTTTTATGTTCAACAACCAAATTTCTGAGAGTGTTAATAAGAGTTTCAAGTGGCTTTTCCAGTATTTCAAGTGACCTTTTTATTCTTACCATCAAAGCTGTATCAATTACATCTGAAGATGTAAGACCCATATGAACAAATCTACCTGACTGACCAATATTTTCAGCAAGGTTTTCAACAAAAGCTATGAGATCGTGATTAGTCTTCTTTTCTATCTCTTCTATTCTTTGAACCTGAAAAGCGGCTTTATCTTTAATATTTTTAAGATCATTATCTGGGACTATCCCTTTTTTATTATGAGCTTCACAAACAAGGATCTCAACTTCGGTGTAAGCAGAGAATTTCCCTTCTTCACTCCAGAGAGCTTCCATTTCTTTAGTCTTATATCTTTCGATCATATTTCCTCCAAATAAAAAAGGCTGACGAACATTCATCAGCCTTTTAGTAAAAATAAGAATGATAAATGTCCGTAGTCAGACAATTTACGGTCGTCTGGTAGAGACTTCCACTCCATATTAGTGGCTTTATACGTACATTTACTCCCCCTGCTATAAATATTACTTCGTCTACATGCTTTATCATCTTCTTAGCTGGGGACATATTCAATTTTCAGGTTCATCTTAACAATGCAAATATTAAATATCAAATCTTTTTTTATTACCAATTACC
>PKTG01000024.1 GCA_002869225.1 Candidatus Muiribacterium halophilum
AACGGAATAGATTGGATAGGTCTTATCGGAAGACCAGGAACTGGATATTTTTACAATAAATGTGGTTTTTCAGAGATGAAGGATTTTATACCGATGAAGCTTGATTAAAGCAGTGAACAAATGACGTAAAGCGTAATGCTTTAAGCGTGAAGCGAATATTGGAGAAAAAATGAATAGATTGAAAAGTATAATAGTCGAAGATAAAGAATTGCTATTAAAGTATTTGATGAAATACAATAACTATCTATGTGAGTTCAATTTTTTAAATCTGAATACCTGGACGAAAGAATATGGATTTAAATGGATGATTTATAATGATAGACTTGTAATCTATAGCTCTAAAGAGGATATAATATATATGCCTCTTGGTGAAAAATTATCACCGGAGGATTTGTTAGAGATATCGGATATTTTTTTAGATGATGGGAAAAGCGGTAACATGATGTTTATATTTGAGAAGTTTGTCCATGAAAACCTTTCTTTTTTAGAAAAACACTTCAGTATCTTCCCGGATAGAGCAAATTTTGATTATATATATGAGACAAAATCTCTTGCTGAGCTTAAAGGTAAAAAACTACATAAAAAAAGGAATCTTATTTCACAGTTTGAAAGAAGAAATCCAGAATATACTGTTGCTAAATTAGACAAAGAACATCAGGAAGGATGTCTTTCACTCTGTCAGAAATGGTGTGATCTCAAATCATGTGATAGAGAAGATTTTATTATAGAGATGAAAGCAATAAAAGCTTTATTTGAAAGGTTTGAGAAATTAAATGGAGAAGGTCTGTGTCTTATTGTCGAGGATAAAATAGTAGCTTTTTCAATATTCTCAAGACTTAGTAAGGATACTTTTGATGTCCATTTTGAGAAATTTGATATTAATTATAAAGGTGCGGCTCAAATCATCAACAGAGAGACAGCAAGATATTTACAGGAAAGATGTAATTATATTAATAGAGAACAGGATATGGGGATTCCAGGTCTTAGAAAGAATAAAAGATCATATAAGCCTGTTTTTCTTGCAAAGTCTTACAAACTAATAAGAAGAAAGAAGGATAAAATATGCAGAAAGTAGAGCAGGAGTTGAAGAAAAGAGTACTTGTAATAGATGGAGCTATGGGGTCGCTTTTACAGGCCAGCGGAGTATTTAAAAAAGGCATGTGCCCCGAACTTATTAATCTTGAGACACCTGATGCTATTGAGGATGTTCATAGGCAATATATTGAAGCAGGTGCAGATATAATAGAGACCAACTCGTTTGGTGGAAACTTTTTTAAATTGAAACAGTATGGTCTTGAGGATAAGCTTTATGAAATAAATTATCAAGCCGCTGCCATTGCAAAGAAGGCTATGGGAGATAAAGGTTTTGTCGCTGGTTCAATTGGACCAACAGGTAAGATGATAAAGACCGAAGGAGAACTATCTCTTGAAGAAGCTGTAAAGCGATTTTCAGAGCAGGCCAAAGCTTTAAAAGATGGCGGTGTAGATCTTTTTATAGTGGAGACGATGTTTGATCTCTGGGAAGCAAAAGCAGCTTTGATGGGTATAAGACAGGTATGTGATCTTCCTGTTATATGTCAGCTTACCTATCAGGAAAACGGACGTACTTTAACCGGAACTGATCCAAAGAGTCATGTTATAACACTTGAAGGAACAGGTGCTTTTGCTGTTGGCACAAACTGTTCTCTTGGAGCAAAAGAGATGATCCCAATAGTCAAAGAGATAAGGAAAAACAGTTCTGTTTACGTATCAGCTGTTCCAAATGCAGGATTACCAATACTTGTTGATGGTAAGACTGTATTTCCAATGAAACCTGATGAGTTCTGCGCTTGTGCAAAAGATATGTTGAAAGCCGGTGTTAACATAATCGGTGGGTGCTGCGGAACCACGCCAGAATTTATAAAAGCTCTTAGAAAGACTGTTGATGAACATGAAAAAATAAACAATTTCAGAAAGAGTACTTTTTCACTCTGTTCAAGAACAAAAGGTTTTTTCCTTGATGAGATAGGCTTCTTTCTTATAGGTGAAAGACTTAATCCGACTGCGAGAAAAAAGCTTACAAAAGCTTTAAACGAAAATGATCTTTCTTTATATATGGATGAGGCTAAAAAGCAGGAACTTGCGGGTGCAAATGTGATAGATGTAAACGTTGGTGCACCTGGTATTGATGAGAAGTTAATGCTTCCTGAGGCAATATCTTTTGTACAGGGAGCTATAGAATGTCCAATATCAATTGATTCTTCTACACCTGATGCAATAAAGGAATCACTTAAGATAACTGATGGAAAACCACTTGTGAATTCGGTTAATGGAAAAGAAAAGACGCTTGAGCTTCTTTTACCTGATATAGCAAGACATGGTAGCAGCGCTATATGTCTTCTTGTTGATGAGGATGGAATACCGGATACGCTTGAAAAAAGAATTGCAATAATAGATAGGATCCTAAAGAGAGCAAAAGAATATAACATTCATGAGAAGAACCTGATATTTGATTGTCTGGCGCTCGCTGTTGCAGCAGAGCCTTATGGTCCAAAAATCGCGCTTGATACCATCAGATATTTAAACGAGAGAGGGTATCCAACTTTGATGGGTATATCTAATGTCTCTTACGGTCTTCCTACAAGAAAGTATATAAATTCTGCTTTTTTGACTATGTGTATGGGAGCAGGACTCAAGGCCAGTATTGGAAATCCTGTATCACCAACATTTATGGTTAATCTAAAAGCGGGGAAATTTTTGCTTGGAAACGATCATGAAGGAAAAGAATATCTTGAATTTGCAAAAGATCTGAAAAAAGAGAAAGTAGTTAAAATAAAAAAGACTGATAAGCGGGATATTGAAAAGAATGGAAGTAAAAGTTCACTTTACAAAGCTGTACTTGAAGGAAATTCTGCAAGGTTAGACGATATTATAATTGATAGATTGATTGAAGAAGAACCAATGCAACTTATCAAGAAACATCTAATCCCAGCAATAAATGAGGTAGGACTCAGATACGACAGACAGGAGTATTATCTTCCTCAACTTATTGCAGGTGCACAGGTGATGAAAAAAGCTTTTGAGATATTAAAACCTAAGATGATGGAAAATGACACTAAGCATGATATTTATGGAAAGGTCATGCTTGCAACGGTTGAAGGTGATGTTCATGATATTGGAAAAAACATTGTAAAAGTAATGCTTGAGAATTTTGGTTTCGATGTTGTTGATCTTGGAAAAGATGTCAAGACCAATCTTCTTATAGAAAGATTAAAAGAGGAAAAACCAGATGTTCTTGGTCTCTCAGCTCTAATGACAACAACGATGACTGAGATGGAAAAGATAATATCTTTGGTCAGGGAAAATAATATTGATGTAAAAATAATGGTTGGTGGAGCTGTTGTAGATCAGGAATATGCTGATAAAATAGGTGCAGATGCTTACGGAGAGGATGCGATGGATGCTGTAAGAAAAGCTAAAAAGATATTGGGAGTGGATATCTCAGGAGGAGAAAAATGATAATTACAAGATTTAAAGACCCTGAGAATATTGAAAAGATAATAAAATCCATGGAGCGTGTGGTTCTTATTGGATGCGGTGTATGTGCACTTGACTGTGGTACTTCCGGTGATGAGATCCTTGAAAAATACACAAAGATTATTGAAGAAAAAGGAAAAATTGTAGCTGGAACTCTTATGATAGATGGGATCTGTAATGAGATGCTGGTCAAGAGAGAGCTTAAGAAGATAAAAGAGCTTGATTTTGATTCTATACTTGTTTTTTCTTGTGGAAGCGGAGTTCAGGTGCTTTCGATGATAACAGGAAAGCCTATTCATACTTTCCTTGACACGGTTTATCTTGCTAGAAAACAACGTGCAGGTCATTTCAGAGAAGCATGTGTCATGTGTGGTGACTGTGTGCTTAATGATACAGCTAACGTATGTCCACGTACCCAATGTCCAAAAGGTATTACAAATGGTCCTTGTGGTGGATCAGTAGACGGAAAATGTGAAGTCGATCCTGAGAAAGATTGTGCATGGGTTCTAATATATACTCTTCTGGCGGAAAAGCATAAAGAGGCTAATATAGAGAAAATATTTGAACCGCAGAAGTATATCAACGATTTAAGACCTCGAAAGGATGATGTATGAGTAAGTTAAGAGAGCTTCTAGAAAATAAAGAAAAAGTCCTTACTGCCGAACTCTTTGCACCTAAAGGCATAGGAATGAAGAATATCACAAGAAAATTGAAGATATTAGAGCCATATATCGATCTTTTCAACGTTACGGATAATCAAAGGGCAACAATGAGAGTATCCTCAATAGGACTCTGTGCTTATCTTGAGAGAGAATTTGGTGTTGAGACTGTGTATCAGCTTAACTGTCGTGATAGAAACAGAATAGCACTTCAATCCGATCTATTGGCTGCATCCCTTTTAGGATTAAAAAATGTTCTTGTTATAACTGGTGATCATCATTCTATTGGAGATCATCTATATACAAAACCTGTATATGATCTTGATTCTGTTCAACTTCTTCAGACTATTGAAAAACTCAACAATGGATTGGATTTTTCCGGAAACAAATTAAGAGGAAAACCGGATATCTTTGCAGGTGCAACAGTAAATCCTGTATCGAGACCTATGCAGCCTCATCTTTTAAAGTTTAAAAAGAAAATAAGAGCTGGTGCAAAATTTTTTCAGACACAGGTTGTTTTTGATACCGATCTGTTTAAAGAGTTTTACAAAGAGGCAAAAGATGAAAAGGTACCAATATTAGCTGGAATATCTCTTATTAAAGATGTTGAATTTGCAAAGTTTATTAACGAAAGTGTACAGGGGCTTAACATTCCTGAAAGGATAATGAAAAGACTTTCAACTGGTGGAGATGTAAGTCATACAAGGATCGATGTCGCTTGTGAGATAATAGAATCTTTAAAAGATAGTTGTCAGGGTTATCATTTTATGGTATTTGGGCTTGAAAAAGAGATTCCTATAATCCTTAAGGAGACTTCTCTCGTCTTATGAATTTGATTGATACCGGAACAACGAATATAAAGCTTTTTAAAGGTGAAAATAAAAAAAATTTCACCTGCGAAAATAAACAGAAGAAATTTGGAGCTGATGTAATTACAAGAATAGAGAAAGCATTAGATAAAAATAAAAAGTCAGATCTGAAAGATCTTTTAAGAGAATCGATTGACGAAGTAAAAAGAATATCAGATACAAATGATCCATGCCTTATAATTGGCAATTCAGTAATGCATCACACCTATTATGGTCTTTCTCTTGAAGGATTTAGAAAGATGCCTTTTACACTTTCTAAAGAGAATTCAAAAGAATCAGATGATATCTTTTTATCTCCGATATCACCTTTTATCGGGTCAGATGTATATCCAATGGCTCTCAAACTGCTTGATATGCCAGAAGAAAATATATTAGCTATAGATTTTGGTACAAACTGCGAGATGATACTAAAACAAGGAGAAAGATTATTTGCAGCAAGTGCTCCTGCGGGTCCTGCTTTTGACAGGTACTGCCCTAAGAACTCTAGGACTATAATAGATATTGATATAAAAGGTTCTATTATTCCTTTATATAACAAAGAAAAAGGTGATACAGATTGCATTCTACCTTCAGCTTTCCTTAAACTAATATCATTTCTTGCCAATATAGGTAAGATCGAAAAAAATGGAAGACTTAAAGATGTTGTTAAATTAGGTGACTTTACCTTGGATCAGACAATGATAAGAGAACTGCAGAAAGCTAAAGCAGCGGTAGAATCTTTGTGGAAAATGCTCTTAAAGCATTATTCTGACGATAAGATACCTAAAAAAATCCTTGTTTGTGGCAATCTAGTTAGAAATATTGATATTTCAGTTCTAAAAGAGCTAAATCTTGTGCCGGATTCAGAGATAATTGTTTTTGAAGATAGAATGGAATATTTTTTAAACAAAATAGAAGTATATTCAGATCAGAATATATATTCTTTGATGAAAGAAAAAATGATTACCATCCCACATTATAATATGCCTGATTTTGAGAAATGTTATCTGAAAAGTCTAAATTTCAGATAATATGCCTGATTTTGAGAAATGTTATCTGAAAAGTCTAAATTTCAGATAATATGCCTGATTTTGAAAAGTGCTATTTATCATCTCTGAATTTTAGATAAACCTGTGATATAATTTAGGAGCAGTTATTGATTAATTAAATAATTAATCAAGTTATTGTTCATGCAAACCATGAACAAGTTATTTTTTATTTTGAAAACATAAATAAACAAGTTATTGTCCTTCGGACAAGTTTTGGATTTAATTTAAATGAAACCGAGACACTCAGCAAAGCTGAGCATTTCAACGAGAGTTGAATATATAAACAGAGTTTGTCAACGGCAGCGAAGCTGCTAAACTCGACTGAAGCTATAAAGCGAAGGAGCAAACAAAGATGAAAAAGAAATTTTTTGGGACTGATGGAATAAGAGGGGTCGCAAATGTCTATCCAATGACCGGAGAGATAATACATGGAATAAGCAGATCAGCTGCAAAAATAATGAAGGAAAGATCTAAAGGAAAAAGATTTGTGTTTATTGGAAAAGACACCAGATTGTCCTGTGATATGCTCGAGACAGCAATAGCTTCCGGACTTATGTCTCAGGGAATACATGTTTATAGATTAGGAGTAATACCAACTCCGGCTCTTGCTTTTTTAACAAGAAAAAGAAATGCTCTTTTTGGAGTGATGATATCTGCTTCTCATAATCCGTTTTATGATAATGGAATCAAATTTATAGGACCTGATGGTTTTAAACTCGATGATACTTTGGAAATTGAAATAGAAAAAGATTTCCTCCAGACCGACTGTAGAAGCAATGATATAGATGATGCTATTACTCACAGAGATATTGGAAGGATGTATGAAAAATATAGTTATAGAGATGATTATATAGAACATTGTATTGCTCCTGTTGAGAAATTTGATTTTTCTGATCTTAAAGTACTAATAGATTGTGCAAATGGTGCTACATCACATATTGCTACCGAGGTGTTTGAAACTCTCGGTATGCAGTATCAGATAATAGATAACAACCCAACTGGTGATAATATAAACAATGAATGTGGATCCACTAATATGCAGAAGATCATGAAAATCGTAGCTGAAGAGGATTTTGATTGTGGAATAGCGTTTGATGGTGACGGCGATAGATGTCTTATGGTCGATGAGAAAGGGAATCTTATGGACGGCGATATCATGATGGCGATATGTTATCAGCATAGAGTAAAAACCGATCCATACTTTAATAAAAAACTGATTGCCACGGTTATGAGTAACATGGGTTTAAAAGAAGTTGTGAGCAAAAATAATGGATCTTTCCTTGAGACAACAGTTGGAGATAAATATGTATTAAAAAGTATGATAGAAAATGACGGACTTATCGGTGGTGAACAGTCCGGACATATCATTTTTCTCGAAAGAAATACTACTGGTGATGGAATAATCGCAGCGATAGAGATGCTTAAGATAAGAGCTGAAAAAAAACTTCCATTCAGTCGACTTATTGAAGAAACTGGATTTAGGAGATACCCTCAGGTGCTTTATAATATTAAAGTCCGTACAAAAGATGGGTTATGGGATATAAAGGCACTTAAAGATGCAGTTAAATCTTTTGATGATGAGTTTAAAGATCGAGGAAGAATACTTATAAGACCTTCGGGTACAGAACCTCTCGTCAGGGTAATGGCAGAAGCTTTGGAACTTGATAAGGCAGAAAATAAACTGAAAGAGATCATGAACATAATTGAATCTGAACTTGGAGAGAACCGGTAAGTTTCTAATTATCCGAAAAAACACGATTTTTAGATAAAAGCCGATTTGTCGATATAATTAAGTGTAAACATTGAAACAGGAAACTGGGAACGGTAAAACGGGTAATTAGGTAATATGGTAGTGTGGTAATAGGGTAAAATGGTATTATGGACTAAGGCAGAAGCAAGATAATAAGGTGATTGGGTAATGTGGACTAAAGCAGAAAACCTGTAAAACGTGGGGTTTGG
>PKTG01000127.1 GCA_002869225.1 Candidatus Muiribacterium halophilum
TTTTTATTCTAATAATCACATTGTTTGTGTTTTCTGCTGTTTATGCAGGAGATATGGATGCCAGAAGAAGCTATCTCGAATCTATCTGGACTGATCATTATCAGCCTGTCAGTGTTGAGCAGATATGGGGTAACCTTGATGATGAGCAGAAAGTATTTGTTGCTGGAGCTATAAAGAAATTAGTTCTTTCACAGATACCTCAGGATGTGTTCGCTAACCCTGATAAGTATTTAAGTGGAATTCAGGATGAAAAGTTTAAAGCTTATATAAAACAGATGACAAAAGTTGTTATGGCAACTGATCCTCAGCAGATAGCAAAGGTTCTTGATTCTTTGGATAAAGATCATCTCATTATGGGTTCACCAGAACTTTTTAAAACTGTTCAGGCTTATTTAGGTGGAGATTTTAAGGCAAGAAGTTTTGATGTTGAATCAACTCCCGCATACTTAAAGGACGATTATCAGACCGTTAAATCATTTTCTCTTCTTAATGATTCAGACCCTGTTTACGATGGAGATCTTCCGCACTCCGGTTTTGAACCTGTAACTAACGGTTTTTCAATGACAATTTGTAAACTTCATAATCTTATGCCTCTTTCAAAGTCGACTATAGTAAACTCTATTAGACTTTCACAGGTTTTAAATCAACTCTCAAATTATGGCTCGGATGGAATCTATTCTACAATTGAATTTGCTATAGGTGGAAAAGAATATACACTAAAGAAACCGGTCGATCTTATAAATGTACTCAAAGTATCGGATGAATATGAGACTGTTGCTTTTGAGACAAGAATGGGTGTTGATTATGGTGGATATTATCTTCAGCAGAGCGGTTCCTATTTTCCAATAGAGATACCAAGTTTTGTCACTACTAATATTAATTCAAAAAAGATATATTTCCCTGCAAACCATGCTGAATATGTTCTTGCGCTATTCAAAAAAGGGGAGATCAAACCAACAGCTCTTGTAAAATGGTATATGGGAATTCCGACAGATAACAAACTTCATCAGGGAACTATATGGAAACCAGCTATCTGGACTCATGCTTCATGGACCGGAACCAAGATGGTCGCAACTCATACTGATACAACAGACCTTAGAAACCTTGTACATAGTGCGATGTATTTAATGAAATTGTTTAATCATATACAGTCTAATAATAAATTTCCTATGAACGGATATGCTATGCTTGCCGTCTGTAATGATTCTGTATCGATAATGAGAACTATAATGGGGGATTCTCCTATGACCTCCGCTTATCCAAATCTTAGATCAATCAAATATGACAGATTATACGCTGATACCTTGAGTAAATTTGGCGGACATCTTAGACTCGATAGTGGAATACTTAATGTTCCAACCGATGTTTATCCGGAGTATTATCCACATTCTGTTAATATGAAGAGATTGAGTCTTAGTTTTCCATATAGGGATTCAATGGATATAATAGGATATTCTCATAATGAAGTCTTTAAAGCTTTAAAGGATATTGATTATTCATTTGCTGGATATATTGATTAATAAAATATTATAGTAAAAAAGAGCCGGTCTTTTGGATCGGCTTTTTTTTTTAGAATTAATGTGTTTATGTTAAAATAAATTGATCATAAAAATTTAAAATTTGTAATTTAATGATCTGACCCCAAATGTAATGATTACAAAATAGGAGGATATATGAAAAAAGCGACCTTTGGAGCAGGATGTTTCTGGGGAGTTGAGATGTCCTTTATGCAGATGGAAGGTGTTGTTAATACAAAAGTTGGTTATATGGGTGGAGAGCTTGATAATCCGTCTTATGAAGATGTTTGTTCTGATAGGACCGGGCATGCAGAGGTAGTATATATTGAATATGATGAGTCGAAGATAGATTATGAGAAATTGGTAAGGCATTTCTTTGAGATGCATGATCCGACTCAGATAGATAGGCAGGGACCTGATGTTGGAACTCAGTATAGAAGCGTTATCTTTTTCTACGATGATAATCAGAAAAAAATTGCGCAGCAGATAAAAGATGAACTTGAAGCATCTGATAAATTTAATGATTATATTGCGACTATAATTGAACCGGCTAAAGAGTTCTGGCCTGCTGAAGAATATCATCAGAAATACCTTATTAAGAATAAGACAGCAAGTTGCTCAATATTTGGTAACAATAAACATTAAAAAATAAATAGAATCACAACCAGTTCTTAATTAAGGGAGCTTTGTAAGAAAAACAAGGCTCCCTTTTTAATTCACAAGGTGTTCACAATTCTACTTATAGATTTTTTTTATAGATTTGATTGTTAAGTTCTGTTATAATAAAAGCAAGAAAAAACTATGGAAATAACGGCTAATTTATAGGAGAAAGATTATGAGAAAGCATATTATAAATAAAATATCCATCTTTTCTATTTTTATATTAATATCAATATTGTTTTATGGCTGTGGAGGTTCCGGAAGTTCATTTCAATCAAATAATAATACTACAAATGACTATGTGATCTCCGGTCAGATTTATACACAGTCAATAAACGGTTCGCCTGTCAGAGAAACTCCATCTATTAACGATCAGATAACAATCGGTTCCTTAAGAGCAGTGCTTGGAAAATATGATCCTGAAGGAAATTTTAATATTTTTGAAACAGGCATGGTAAAAGTACAAAATGATGGTTCATTTAAAATAACTTTAAGAGAAACACCTGATCAGAAAAAAAATCTCGTTGTAAGAATAATAGGAATCAATGAAGAGGCATTATACGAGTCAGTCCTGCCAATTCTTGAAAACGGAGAAAACATTGCTGCAGCCTTGACTATTGATTCTTATAAACAGACTGAGATAATCAAAGTGTTGACCGAGCTTGGTCTTCATGAAGAACTTAGTATTGGTGAAGTACTAAGTGTATTTACGCCATCAATGTTAAATTCTTTATCAAATGAGGACATAAACACATTTACAAGAGCGATTTTAGGAATATATAGACAGCAACTGGAACTTATTCAGGATACAAGCATAACTGAAGCAGATATGAAAGCAATCAAAGAACATGGTTTTAAGATATCAAAAGATATAATAGAAGGTATTGAGACTGGTAGATATTTGAATGAAAGTGCATGGAAATCATATCTACAAAGACAACAGAACTTTGCAATGGAATACCTAGCCGATAGGCAGACACATAATAACACTCAGCGAAGAGCACCAGTTTTATCTGCCAGTGATATCTTTACAGAAGTTGATACTATATTTAAATCATTTAGAGATTCTATAGTTAAGATGGAAGCACAAGCAAAAGATGGAAACATACAACTTGTTGATTTTGAGACTGGTGAGGTGCGAGATATACCTGTAAGAGGACGTGATACAGTAATGGATGTGATGACAAGACTCGTAGAAAATGAAACTATATATAAAAAGAGTAATAACTTTATTAATGAGCTGATCAAGTTCTCAGGTAGAATAAACAAAGCCGTCAAGCTATTCAATCACTATGTTAACCTTTCTCAAATGAACGGTAAAATAGATGATCTTATCCTTGATTATCAGAATGCAGAATTTCCAAATGCTCAGTATGCAGATGATTATATAGTAGTAAGGGCTCAGGATCTAAAAAAATATATTGCAGCCAAATTCTCAGAGCTTATGTGGGAAGAAAGCAATCATCAGGTCAGTGGAATAAGAGAATTAAACACTTTAACTCCACAGATAATGCTTTCAGTTATAACAAAATTAAGCAAAGCATTGGACCCATCCGCAGCTGAATATGATCAAAGGGTCTTTAACATCTTTTCAAATTACTCTGGTCTTACTTCTCCAACATTTAATCCAGTGGTCGAATTATATGATGTAATAAGTGAATATATTGAAAAAACTACGCTTGATATTAAAACCAGGACTCTTGAAATACTATATGTTGAGGATTATATTTCAAACGCATTCTATGAAAACCTAAATTCATTAATTAACTCCTCATCCTTTTCATGGGATTATGATCAGAAAAAAATAGTATCAAAGATAATGGCCAATATAATAATGCTTCAGATAGATAGACCGCTTGAGGTCATGGATTATCAGGGTATGTATTATGAGATATCCGGTACTTTAAAAAGAGCTGGATTCAGAGTTGGAAACGAATATTTTCAATATAAAATAGTTGATTCCGTAACAGGAAAGACATTGGCATATGTGAGAAAATATCAGGATTATAACAAATATGATCTTATGAATATAATAGAGACTAATCCTCTTTATTCAGTGGTAGATACCGTTCAGTATATTGATCCAACTAGCGGCGTTAAGACAACTTCAGATCTATTGGATTTTAAAAACAATTTGCTCTGGAAAAAGACCTGGTATTTAAAATTTTATGAAAATTATAATATTGCTTTTGCAATACAAAAACCTAACTTTTCTTATAACGATCTTCTTGAAAAGCATTATAGATTTAAAGGACTTGTGACTCCGCCATATGGTGTTTATGAGAATGAGCAGTTGGTCGATTTTGAAAAGTTTGCTACGCAACCGCTTCGATTTTATGTATGTGATTTTGAAGAAGAAGATCTTGAGCTTGGTCCATATCTTGGGGAGAATGTGGAAAATGTATTTGCAAAGATTTTATGGAATAAAACAGAAAAAGCTTATTATGTAGTAAATGCTGCTTATGATGGACAGGAGTATAATGTTTCTCCTTATCAAAAAGTAGATGAGAGTTATGAGATATATGATTATTGGAAGCTTGATTATTCAAACTCTTATTATTACAACACTTCTGGCCAAATAATAAAATGGGACCCTAATGACTTTGATCTTGATAATGAAGTCTTTACTGTAGCTGGTCAATTAAAGGATCGTGTCCTTAACGGAAAAATATCCACAAAGACTTTTATAGCAAACTTTATTCAGCCCGAAGATACAAACTCAATAGCTGAATTTACCGTAACTGGAATACTAAGTGATTTTTATGTTGAAGATAACGAAGCATATGCAGAGATCAGGAACGTAGAAGAACCTGGTGCATTGATTCTTAAAATAAACTCAAAGTCATGGTATGAAGAAATAAATCAGTGGTTTGAAGATCATATAGGTGATTCAATTACTGTTGGAGATCCTGATCCAAACGATGATTCAGATGGAATAACTTATTCTATTACTGATGCATATTGGGATGATGCTATAGGAGCTTATTATCTTCCTCTTAACTGGAGATATGATCAGGCCATAACAAATGGAAAACCTGATTGGGCAAAATCTGGAGACAACTGGAGTTTCAACCTGACTGGTAAGGTAGATAGTGTCAAAAAGAATGGAAGAGATTGGACTGTTATTATCAAAGATAATGATACTAACAATGTTATAATGCAGATCTATATGCATAACAAATACAGCAACACAAAAAACTGGTTTGATAACAATAAGAACAAGGTTGTTATTATAGGTGACCCGGATATACAGGATGACTCAGATGGTGTTGTAATGGAAGTATTGGATGTGATTTACAACGATAATCGTGGTTATTATGAATTAACAATAAATAAGACTTATGATGATGCTTTCACCAACACTCAACCTGATTGGGGAGCTGAAAAGTAAAATCATCTTTTGACCGGTTGACAACGTGTTTTTTTAAAAAATCGAGTTATAATATTACTTATGAATAAATATAAAGCCTTATTGTTAATAATTTCTATATTCTTTTTCGATTTTTCTATAATAGCACATCCTCATGTGTTTGTTGATGTTACAACTAATCTTAGCACAAAAGATAATAATATTACTGCAGTACAACTACTTTGGTATTACGATGAGATGTTTTCTCTGACACTTTTTAATGATTTTAACAAAAATGGGGATAAAGAGTTTTCAAAAGATGAGGTAAATGATATAAGAGAAGGCATATTTAAACGAATGAAAGATTATGGATATTATACACATCTATATATTGATAATAAAAAATCAGATAAGACTCCTATATTTAACGCATGGCTAAGTGATGAAAAAGTCGTATTCTCTTTTTTATATAAGATAGATGATCCCAAACCCAATAGTATTATAAAAGTTCAGATATACGATGAAGAATATTATCATGCTTTTAAATTGCTACAGGATCAGGTGAGTTTTAACGGGAGAAATCCTTCTTATTCCTATAAATTAAAAGATGTAATCAAAAAACTAGGATTTTATGAAGCTGAAGTATCAACTCTTATTTTAGAACCATCAAATAAAAATGATGAGAAGGGAAATAGATGAGTTTAAAAAGATTGTTTTTCTTCAGTCTTATTTTTATAATTTTATATTCAACTGTCTTTTCAAACCCCTACGGAAATAGTAGTACTGACACAAAAGACAATAATTCTGTATTTAAAATTCCTTTCATGCAGAAGATATCGCAGTGGAACATTACATTTCAGAAAGATTACAGACAAAAAATAACATCTATGCTTAGAAGACTTCGAAAAGAGAAGGATAATAAACTTATATTAAGCATATTATTAGTTGCTTTTATATATGGGATACTTCATTCACTTGGTCCCGGTCACGGAAAGTTTATTCTTAGCTCACTTGTCCTTACAGGTAAACATAAGTTTCTAAAATCATTATCAGCTGGATATTTTATGGGAATGCTCCATTCGTTATCCGCTATGGTAGTTATACTGACACTTTATTTCACACTAAAGAGTCAGATCTTCTCACATTTTTCAGATACTGAAAAGTATATGAGAGTTATTACATCTGGACTTATAATAGTTATTGGTGTTTGGAATCTTTTACTAAATGAAAAAACACACAATAACAATAAAAATGTTAATAAAGATATTGGATTTTACAATATAATATTCACAGCTGGAATAGTTCCTTGTCCTGCAACCTCACTTGTTCTTTTATTTTCGATAAATCTTAAGATAATATATGTTGGAATACTCTGTGCTCTTATTATGGGACTGGGAATGGGTACTGGAATAAGCCTTTCAACTACTTTGACTTATTTTGCGAGAGATTCTTTCTTTAAAATATTCAAAAAGGTAAATGGATCAAGATCAATAGAAAATATGGTACATCGAGCTGGATTTATCTTTATAATACTTTCAGGAATCTTTTTACTTTACAATAGTATTTAAAAATATCATTTTATATCGATAAGAGAAAATATCTTCTGCCAAGAGTCTTTTATTTTTGAAGAAGAAAAATCACCCATCCATGAATCCCCTTGAAAGACATCACTGATGATAAAGAAGCATATTGTCTCAACATCTTTGTAAAAACGTGAAAAAGAAAATAAAGCAGAAGATTCCATCTCAACACTTAAAACACCTTTTTCAGAATAATGTTTTACTTTTGTAAGAGTCTCTCTATAAGGTGCATCAGTGGTCCAGGAAAGACCTTCTTTTATTTCAAAACCTTTTTTTATTGAAAGTGTTTTGAAATCTTAAATAATAGTTTTTGAGCAATTTGATAGTGAACCGTATTCTTTACCGTAATGAAGTGAAGTTCCTTCTTCTATAAAGGCTCCACAGCAAAGGATTATATCTCCGATCGTAAGATCTTTCTGTAATCCGCCAGCACTTCCAACTGAAAATATTTTTTTTATCCCGTAGGCTCTAAGCTCCTCACACGCAGCAATAGCCGCCGGAGCACCAATCCCCAGATCACCAACTATAACAAAGTCGGAATCTTTATCTTTTTTTAAAAAAGTCTTACTTGCGAAGGAAAAACTTTTCCAATCTTTAAAGTTTTTAAAAACATATTTCGATTGATCAGAATAGGTCAAGAGAGCCTTTTTGACTCCTTTTAAAAAAAAGGGGATCTTCCCGCATAAAACTAACGGAGTTACTATGCTATTTTCAGAACTTGTATTTTTCATATTCTGATTTTAGTTAAAAAAAACAGCTAAATCAAATACTAAAGTTGATTTTTGAAATTAATATATGTAAAATATCACTGATTTAGTGTATTTAATAATATATATTAATATATAATAATAAAAAAATAACACAATAAAACGAAGTAAGACATTGTTAGTAGACGAATATAGAAATGTTGAAGAATCAAAAGTAGATATGTGTGGAGCAGATGGTGTTTCAATAAGATGGCTTATTGGAAAAAACACCAAGGATGCTCCTTTTTATATGAGACATTTCACCGTTGAAGTAGGAGGAAATACACCACTTCATACTCATAATTTTGAACATGAGGTCTATATTTTAGAAGGTGAAGGAGAGATGAATACCGGTGAAAAGACTTTTCCTTTAAAACCCGGTAGTTTTCTTTTTGTTAAGAAAAACGAAAAACATCAATTCAGAAACTTATCTAAAGATATACCTTTAAAATTTTTGTGTATGATACCGGTTAATTGACATGAAGATATTTAAAGGAAAAGGTGTTGCAAACGGGATAATCAAAGGAAGAATAATCCTTTATCTTGCAGAGTCTTTTATTAACGTTGAACCAAGACGTATAACAAAAGAGCAGATAGATCATGAACTCAAAAGATTTGATACAGCTATTGTAAAAAGTAAAAAACAACTTTCTGCGATCAAGTCAAAAGTCAAAAAAACACTTGGTATATCAGAAGCAAATATCTTTCATTCTCAGATACTTATACTTCAGGATAATGTACTTATAAATAAAGTAATAAAATATATAGAAGAAGATCTTATCAATGCTGAATATGCAGTTGTAAAGACTATAAAAGGGTTTGTAAAGGAACTGGAAAAGACTGATAATACATATCTCAGAGAAAGAGTCATTGATTTTGAAGATATAAAAAACAGACTTCTTAAAAATATGGGAACAGGTCTTTATGAGACCGAGTTCAGACATACCGAAGAACCTACAATAGCTGTAGCTCAAAACATCACAGCATCGGATTCTATAGAACTTATCAACATGGGTGTAAAAGCGCTTGTACTCGAAAAAGGCGGTGCTACATCACATTCTGCTATTTTAGCAAGAGCTATGGGCGTGCCTACTGTTATGGGAATCGATAATCTCATAAATACACTAATTGAAGAAAGACATTCAAATGATACATGGGATAAATGTATTGTAGATGCATACAGAGGTAAGGTAATAGTCGATCCTGATGAAAAGACATGTGTTAAGTATGATACAAGAATTAAAAATCTTTTAGAAAAGAAAAAACTAGTATGTGAAGGCACAGCTCTTCCTGCTAAGATGACATGTGGATACGAAGTCCCGGTCTATGCAAATATAGGTGCGAACTTTGGAATAGAGGATATAACCTGTGATGGTGCAGGTGGTGTTGGTCTTTACAGAACAGAATTTCAATATATGCTTAGAAAAGACTTTCCAGATGAAGAAGCACTATTTCGGGATTATTCTGAAGTGCTCAAGATGTTGAAAGAAAAACCGGTCACAATAAGATTACTTGATATTGGTGGGGATAAATTCCTGCCATATTATAATCATCCTGTAGAAAAGAACCCTGAACTTGGGGAAAGATCAATAAGATTTCTTTTTAAAAACATGGATATACTTCGAACTCAACTCCGAGCAATACTCCGTGCTTCCAGATTTGGAAGTCCGCGAATAATGCTTCCGATGATAGCTTCAGTCGAGGAAATACAAATAATCAGAAAAATAATCAGTGAAGAAAAAGAAGAACTTGAAATAGAACATATTGAATATAGAAGAGAATATGTTCCGGTAGGAATAATGGTAGAGGTACCTGCAGTGGTATTTAATCTTCATAAGATCGCTCAGTATGTTGATTTTTTCAGCATAGGATCAAATGACCTTATGCAGTATACTCTTGCTATCGATAGAGAAAGCACAGCTGCTTCAGATCTTTATACACCATCTCATCCTGCCATGCTTGAGATGATAGCTCAAATAGCTGAGATTTCAAATGATAAAAAAGTAGAGTTGTCTTTCTGTGGAGAGATGGCTTCTGAAATAAAATATATTCCTGCGATATTAGGATTAGGTGTTAACATTCTAAGTATGAACCGTTCTAATATTAAGGACGCTAAAGAGTTTATTACTAAATTAAACCTTGCTGAATGTAAGGAGTTAGGAATTAAACTAAGAAAGGCTCATACCTCAAAAGAGATTGAAAACTTGCTTAACGGATTTTTAAGGGAAAAATTAAAAAAACTTACAGGAGTCTGATATGGACAAAAGAATACTCGAGCTTGCAAAGATCATTGTAAATCATTCATGTGATGTTAAAAAGGGTGAAAAAGTCCTTATTACAGGAGGTCAGCAGGCAAGACCACTTATCGGTGAATGTTTCAGAGAGGTCATCCGTTGTGGTGGACATCCAACAGTAAGAGTCACATTCCCTGAAACGGATAAGATGCTTTTTGATCTTGGGGATGAACAGCAGATAGCATATCAGGATCCTATTAGAAAATATACATATGAGAATATTGATGCACTTATTAATATATCAGCACCTGAAAATCTAAAGATGCTTTCAAGTGTAGAACCTGCAAAACAGGTCATGAGAACAAAAGCTAATAAAGAACTTATGGATATTATTATGACAAAAAAATGGCTTATAGTAAATTATCCTACAAATGCATTAGCTCAGGAAGCCGGAATGTCTCTTGAAGAGTATCAGGATTTTGTTTTCGGTGCTACTAACATTGATTGGAAAAAAGCAAAAGCAAGAATGGAAGAAATAAAAAAAGTATTTGATGCTGGAAAACAGGTAAAAGTTCTCGGAAGGGATACAGAACTTACCTTCTCTATAGAAGGAAGACCAGGGATAGTTTGTGCTGGTGAAAATAATATGCCTGATGGAGAAGTCTTTTATTCTCCAATAGAAGACTCCGTAAATGGCGAAATCTACTATGAATTCCCTGGAATATATCAGAGCAGAGAAGTAGATGGGATAAGACTTAAATTTGAAAATGGGAAAGTGGTAGATGCAAAAGCGAATAAAAACGAAGAATTTCTTGAAGCTATTCTTAACACAGATAAGGGTGCAAGATTTCTGGGTGAATTTGGAATAGGATTAAATTACGGAATAAAGGATTTCAGTAAAGATATTCTTTTCGATGAAAAGATAGGTGGAACAGTACATTTTGCGGTTGGACAATCCTATGAAGAAGCAGGTGGAAAAAACGTATCGGCTATACATTGGGATATGGTAAAAGACCTTCGAAAACATGGTCAAATATATGTCGACGGAAAGCTTGTTCAACAGAATGGAGAATTTCTTATCTGATGTTTTTTTTTGAATTTGCCGAGTTTATTCACCGGTATTTTCAGGATATGGATGAGAACCTTAAGCAACAACTAGGTGGAGTCTTTCCAGACGAGGATATAAAAAATAGTGCAAATGGTAATATCGTTCTCGGAGAATATCGAGTCAAAAGGCCTGAAAAACCCAAAATAGTTCTATATTATGGTTCTTTTAAAAAGATACTTCCTGAAAGAGATCCTAATTTCTGGAAAAAAAAGATTATCGATGTCATTCATCATGAACTCACACATCATATAGAATACTTAAATGGCACCAATAAAATGGGTAAAGAAGAGATATGGCGTAAAAGAAGTTTTGATTTCAAAGAATTAATAATATTCCTTTTCATAACTATAATCATCTTTGTTATCACTTTTAACATTATGGAAAGATTTTTATAAGGAGAAATATTGAATTATAATAGCCCGTTATTTAGACCACCATCTGAAGCTTACTCGTTTATCATCCAGGCTACCTTAGGTTGTCCTGAGAATACCTGTCAATTCTGTGGCATGTATAAGACTAAGACATTTGAAATAAAACCTCTTGATGATATTTAGAAAGAATTAAAGACCTTTTTAAGTGATTCGGACAAAGCTTCTATTAAAAGGATATTTTTAGCTGATGGAGATTGTCTATATGCTGGTCATGAATATCTATTGACCCTCTTAAAGATGATAAACGAAAACTTTCCAAACCTACAGAGGATCACCTCATATGCAACAGCAAATGGAGTGTTGAAATATAATTTAAAGCAACTTAAAGAACTTAAGGAAAACAAGCTAAAGATGTTTTATATGGGTCTTGAATCAGGAAACAATGAACTTCTTAAGTTTGTCAACAAAGGAAATGATGCTAATCAGTTTATTGAAGCAGGTAGACTTTTAAAAGAAGCTCAGATCAAAAACTCAGTAACAGCTATTTTGGGACTTGGCGGAAAAGAGTTTACTAAGAGGCATGCAAGAGATACAGCAGATGTAATAAACAATGTATGTCCAGAGTATTTCAGTCTTCTCACTTTAATAATTGGTGGAAATGAGAAATATATAAAAAAAATAGATCTTCTTAGTAGAAGAGAGATCTTTCAGGAGTTATTTTCTATTATCAAAGAACTTGATATAAAGACAATATTCAGATCAAATCATGTATCTAACATAGTACCGGTCAATGGAACACTACCAAAGGATAAGGATAAGATGCTTCACACTCTTGAACTGGTTCTTTTGGATGATGATCCCTGGCTTGATAGGGTGCCTCAACATGAAGGTGAAATGCATTACTAAAACAATGGGATTAGGGGTTAGGATTTAGGGGTTAGGGAAATTCAAATTATTCCCAAAATCCAGCTTTATCCCGAAATCCAATTAATATCTATTCACCACTCACTTCTCACCATTCACTATTTCTTCGGATTACCCATTACCCTTCACGCTTTACGCTTTACGAAATAACATACTTCAAACGTTTGCATAAATAATAGTTATTATTTATAATGTAATATAACATAAATAAGGGGATTTTATTTTGAAGATCGTTAGAAGAAAATTGGAGAACGTAAAACTGGGAGATATTCTTGCAGGCGCAGTACTTTTTAATGGTGCTATGATCTACTCTAAAAACACTGAAGTGACTGAAGAGGTCATTCAAAGATTAAAGGAACTTAAGATTGAAAAAGTCAAGATAAAAGTTGATGATGGTACTCCTGAAATAAAACAAAACACTTCCGTAAAAAAATCTGAAGATCAGCAGTTATACAAATTAAAGAAAGACCTTCAGGAATACAATGATAATACCCCGGCAAGAGATATAATATTTGCTATCAGACAATTAGCTAATATTAAAAGTGATGAAGTCGTTGAAATATACGCAAACTGTCTTGATAGATTTAACGAACCTAGCGTTCTTAACGAAATTGTTATACAGTCAAAAAAAATAAATCCTAGTGATAAATTATTAAATAAAATATATACCCTTCTTTTTTCTCATGATGTAGAGCTCGCTTTATCTGCAATCTCCTATCTAGTCAAGAATTCCTGTGATGAAGATTGTTATAAGTTGTTATTGAAACTTTATTCCTTTTCCGGAAATTCAAAAATTCATAATAGAATAGTAAGTTTTTTCAAAGAACTTCCAGCTGACAGGACAAGACGTACTTTAATGGCATTCCTTGAAAATGAAAAGGATCGATCTATCCGTGCAGCATGTGTAAAAATGCTTGAGATAATCAAACCTGAAAATGATCCTATGATAATCAAGATACCTAAATTCTCAAAACTTTCAAAAGCTGATCTTTATACTTATTATACTCCTGTTAACATACAGGCAGCTAATCTTGACGAAGCAGCGGGAATTTTTAAAGAAAACTATATAAAAGCAAATTCTGATGTTCAAAATATATTCTCTGATATAGCAAAAAACACACCTGATCTTGTAAAGGTCAAAAGAGTAGTTTCAACATTTTTAGATCAGATCTTTTATGATAAAAACCTTACATCAAGTCTAAGAAATATATATACAGATGATAATTATCTATATTCACATGCTGTAAATGTATGTATGCTTTCAATGCTTACAGGTATCTTCCTTAAATACGAACCTAATCAGATTGCTGAACTTGGAATTGCTGCTCTTATGTCAGACATTGGAATGATAAAGTTAAAAGAGCCGATTTGGAAGAAGAATATTAGATTGAAGAAAAATGAAAAAGATTCTATAAAATATCATATATTTGAAGGTATAGAGATGCTTTCTCAGTCGGATGAGACCAAGGATATCATAGCAACTGTTGCACTTCATCATCATGAAAGATGCGACGGCAGTGGGTATCTGGGATTTACCGGGAATGAGATTGAAGAATATGTAAAGATAATCAGTATTGCGGATGTTTACGATGCTTTGACTTCTTCAAGACCATATAGAAAACCTTTTAATTCTTACAGAGCATTAAACTATATGATAGCAAATACACCTGATAAATTTGATCTTAAATGTATGAGAGCGTTTATCCGACATATTGGACTATTTCCAATTGGCGCAAAAGTACTACTTTCAAATGGTGTAGAAGCAAAAGTGACAGCTGTTAACGAAGATACATGGTATCAGCCAAAGATAATCACTGTTGATAATAAATCTTTAGACCTTCAGGAAAACAAAAAGATCTTTATTCAAAGAGTGATCGAGGAAGAAGGAAAAGTATATGAAAATTGGGGTAATATCTGATACACATTTAAAAAGTATGCCTGAAGAGGCAAGAGAGTTATTTGAAAGACTTTCCAAAGAAGTAGACTTTTTATTACACGCAGGTGACCTGGGAAAACTCGATTTTTATATTGAACTAAAGGATATATTTAAAGATAGTCTCTATGCGGTTCGTGGAAATATGGATATAGAGCCTCTTGCAACTGATCTTCCGGAAGTATTCAAAAAAGATTTTGATGGTATCACTATCTCTATGACACATTCTTATGGTGCTCCAGCCGATGCTAAAAAAAACGCATGGAATACTCTTAAAAGTACTAAGCCGGATATTGTTATCTATGGACATTCTCATCATCCATATAATAAATACGAAGATAAAGTCCTTTTTTTCAATCCAGGAAGTTTGTTTGATGAAGATTATGCACCATATACATCCTATGGAATAATTGAAATAGAAAAAGGGATGATAATTGACTCAGAGATAATAAGAGTCAATTGGTGATGATTAAATATTGCATAATATTGTATATTAATTAATCAAAATTTAATCAGTGAATGGTGATAAGTGAGTTGTGAATTGGTGAAAAATTGGATTTTGGGATAAAGCTGGATTTTGGGTTTTGGGAAGATCAAACCAACCCTAACCCCTAATTCCTAACTCCTAATCCTAATTATTTTATTATAGTTTTTAATTGGCACACAATTTGTATTATAACTTGCAAGATAGAAACTAGGGGGAAAAATGGAAAACAAGGAATTCTTAGGCTCAAGTAATGTGGGCAACGCTGAAAGAAAGCAAGCTCAGGAACCCGATCTACCTAAAGAATACGGTGATACCAAGATCATCGCATTGGTAAGAGATCCGCTTTGGATCCACACTTACTGGGAGATCAATTCCAGAAAGATCGAAGATCTTAAAGGTATGCTCGGCAATGAATATGAAAGTGCTAGTCTTGTACTTAGAGTACATGAAGTAACCGGACTTGATTTTAACGGTGAAAACTCTAGATCATATTTTGACATCAACGTTGATAAACAGGCTAGAAGTTGGTATATCAATGTAGGCAACCCTGACAATGAGTTTGTTGTCGATCTTGGAATGATGACATCTTCCGGTCAATTTATATTGATTGCAAGATCTAATCGAATCAAGACACCAAGAGCGGATGCTAGTCAGAATATCGATGAAAAATGGATGCTTGTTGAAGAACATTATTCTAAGATATTTGAGATGTCCGGTGGTGGTAAGACTGGTAAAGGTTCAGCTGATAT
>PKTG01000071.1 GCA_002869225.1 Candidatus Muiribacterium halophilum
TTCAATATAAAGAGCGGGAGTAGCTCAGGGGTAGAGCATCTGCTTGCCAAGCAGAGGGTCGTCGGTTCAAATCCGATTTCCCGCTCCATACTTATCCCATTATAAACACTATTTTATTACATAAATTTTTTGTCTTTTTATCTATAAATCACTCCGTAATACTCGACAGACCAAAGTATGCCTCCGTTTACGTCGTAATTTCTAAACAAAAATTCAAAAAAATTTATAGTAATACACAGTGTTTACAATGGGATTAGAGTTTAAGACTTAATTAAAAAAAGACCGACCCTATCCCCTCACACCTAATCCCTAATCCCTGTTTTTTTAATAAATATTGTCCATCTTGGGATATCCCAAAAATCACTAATTTATTCCATAAATTGAACACAAAACAAACCCCAAAATCCATACCCCAGCTTCATCCNATCCCAAATTCCCATCCGCTTCACACATTACCCTTCACGTAAAATTGTCCTTACTCACTATTTCCTTTTCTCTACTTTCTGCTTCTAAATTATTTATATCCAACCCTAACCCCTCACACCTCATCCCTGTGTTTACGCGTTTCGCTTAACGCTTCACGCTTTACGTTTAATCTACTCACTACTCACTAATTCCAACCTTTACGAAAAAAAATAAATATTGTATAATATTATTACATTAAAACATTCGGAGGTTATAATATGAAAATTTTTAGAATATTAATGATTTTAGTTATGTTGTTTTCTTTAGCTGCATGTAAAAAGACTAACAATACTGCAAACAAGGTAGAACAGAAAATTGAAAAGAAAGAACCGGTTGCTGCCGTAGAAAAGACCGAAAACAAAGATGTTGTTGTTCACATAGAATCAGAAGAACAGTATAACCAGATGCTTAAGGAAAACCAGTTCGTTGTAGCTGATTTTTATGCTGACTGGTGCTCTCCATGTAAAAAGCTTGCACCTCATGTTGTTAGCTTAGCAAACGAGTTTGATGGTAAAGTAGTCTTTTTGAAAATAAATGTTGATAATGTAAGAAGTATTGCTGCAAAACTCAGAATCGATTCAATTCCAAGAGTGTTCTTCTTTAAAGATGGAAAAGATGTTGAAATAGTAAAAGGTTATATGGATCTTGATGAGTTTAGAAATAAAGTAAATGCAATGATGAAATAATAATAGAAGAAAAGTTGGAAATGGAGAGTTGGGAATTGGGAGTTTCGGATTAAATTAATAAAATTCTAAAATCCTTAACTCTTTGTTCTTTTTAATAAAAAGTGATCTCGAGAATTAGATGTTGATTTTTTTAGATTATGAAAGATTTTTTTGTTAGTGATCTGAATAATTGACGAAGGACTAGCACCGCTAATTCGAGGAGATTTGAAGATGAATAACGGAAAAAGATAATTAATATAGGAAAATGAATATTTAATTCTTGAGATAGATGGAGGTAACATGAGAGATGTTGTAATAGTTGGTGGTGGACCTGCAGGACTAGGAGCTGGAATATATTCTTCAAGGGCACTTCTTGATACCGTAATAATCGAAAAGGGTGCTGTTGGTGGACAGATACTTACTACATCTCTAATTGAAAACTATCCAGGAGTTGAAGCAACTGATGGTTTTACTCTTATTACCAAAATGAAATCGCAGGCAGAAGAATTTGGATGTGAGATTCTTTCATCTGAGATAAAAAAACTAAAACTTGAGGATAATGGAACTAAAGCACTGATACTTGGTGATGATTCTACAATAAAATGTAAAGCTCTTATTATCGCATCTGGTAGAAGACCAAACAGTTTAAATGTACCTGGTGAAAAAGAGCTTACAGGGCATGGAATATCATACTGCGCAACCTGTGATGGAGCATTTTTCAGAGGCAAAGAAGTAGCTGTTATTGGCGGTGGAAACTCTGCACTTGAAGAAGCTCTTTTTCTTACTAAATTTGTTGAAAAAGTATATATAATACATAGAAGACAGGGTTTAAGAGCTGCAAAAATAGTAGTTGAGCGATGTAAAAAAAATGAAAAGATAGAGTTTGTACTAGATACCGTTGTTGAGAGTTTTAACGGCAAAGGCTCTCTTGAATCCCTTACTCTAAAGAATAAAGTTACCGGCAAGGTATGGGAAAAACCTCTTACAGGTGCTTTTATGTATGTTGGTTGGCTTCCAAACTCAGAACCTTTTAAAGATGTAGTATTTACTGATGAGAAAGGTTATATAGTTGCTGATAGGAACATGCATACAAATGTTGAAGGTATATATGCAGCTGGAGATATAAGAGTCTCGACCTTAAAACAGGTCTGTACTGCAACAGGTGATGGAGCCGTTGCAGCTACTTCCGCTGAAGACTATCTCGGTACCTTTCAAATGCAATGACCCAAAAGTAAATAACATATCTTTTTAATTTATAATTGCTAAAAACTCCTTGAAAGCCCGCTAGGATTACTGCGTCATTTTTCGCAAATCTAAATAAAAAATCTAAAGTTATTTCTTTTTTGTTCCATCAAATTTGAAAGGTACAAAAATTTAAAATTTGGAAAAACCATTTTGAAAGGTACATTATTAAAAAAAACATTTTGCAGTTTGGTAGCAGGGATGCGGAGCCTGCGGATAAGCAACAAAGTTGTGAACCAAACTGCCACTCTAGCCACACATTATAAATCGATAGACGAAGACTAATTCAAAAATGAAGTTAATAAATTTTCAAAAACACCTACACAGGAAGTGCTATCGTTTTTGAAATTATTTTTTGATTCTAATCCATTCACAATTCACTTCTCACTATTCACCACAAGTATCCGGGATACTTGTTATCAATTTGCTAGTTTTTAAGATTTATAATACAATTATTCACGTATTGTTATTACATTTTATAGTGAGTTCAGCGAGGGGGGATTATGGCTGGAATTTTTAAAGCATACGATATCAGAGGAACTGTGCCGGATAATCTGTATCCGGATATTGCATATAAGATTGGTAAAGGTATTGCAAAATTTATAGGTAAAGGTCCAATTGTTGTCGGAAGAGATATGAGAAAAAGTGGCGAAGAACTTTCAGACAGTCTTATCAGAGGAATAACCGACATGGGTCTTGATGTTATAAATATTGGTGTTGTTGAGACTCCAATGGTCAACTTTGCGACTGCTACACTAGAGGCTATGGGCGGTGTTATGATAACAGCTTCTCATAATCCGGCAGGTTATAACGGATTTAAAATATGTAAAGAGGAAGCTCGACCGGTTTCTTATGAGACCGGTATTAATCTTGTAGAAGAGTATGTTCATGATGATGTATCACCTGAAACAGATAAAAAAGGTGTTGTAGTAGAAAAAGATATTTATAATGATTATATAGATTATGTTATGTCTTATGTAAAAGACTGGAAACCAATGAAATTGGTTGTTGATGCCGGTAGTGGTATGGCGGGTAAGACAATTCCTAAATTCTTCAAAGCTCTCGAAGAAAAAAGGGGAATTAAGATGGAAGTTGAAGAGATGTTCTTTGAACTCGATGGAACTTTTCCACATCATGATGCAAACCCTTTAAAAGAAGAAAATACAGCTGATCTTTCTAAAAAGGTAAAAGAATTAAATGCTGATCTTGGTGTCGCATTTGATGGAGACGCTGACAGGTCAGGTTATATTGATGAAAATGGAAAAGTAATAACAAATGATTTTGTTGCTACGCTTATTTCTATGGAATATCTAAGGACCAATCCTGGTTCTACTATACTATATGATGTACGTTCATCCTGGTCATTTCCAGAAACTGTCAGGGAAATGGGTGGAACTGCAAAAAAATGTAAGGTAGGACACGCTTATATTAAAGAAGCTTTGAGAAAAGAGAATGCGATTTTTGCAGGAGAGCTTTCGGGTCATTATTATTTTCAGGAAAATTTCCATACAGACAGCGGTATTATTGCTATGATAATGATAATAAACCTTATGTGTGCTAAAGAGAGCAAAATATCTAAACTTGTCGAACCTCTACTTAGATATTATGCGTCAGGTGAGATCAACAGTACAGTAAAAGCACCCGAAGAAAAGATGAATCAGCTTGAGGAAAAATATTCTTCTGGAAAAGTTGAGCACATAGATGGAATATCAGTTGAGTTTGATGACTGGTGGTTTAACGTAAGAAAGTCAAATACAGAACCGACCTTAAGACTTAATCTTGAAGCTAAAACCGAGAGTTTGATGATTGAGAAAAGAGATGAGATCTTAGGTCTTATTAGAGGATAAAAGGAGAAAATAATATGCCAGAACTAGATATTTGGATCTACTGGGTCGTTTCAGGTGTCATGCTTATGATAGCCGAGATATTTACTCCAGGATTTGTTCTTGCTCTGTTTGGGGTAGCGGCTATTATTGCTGGAATAGTAGCAAAGTTTATGCCTGATGCAATGACAACTCAGATAGGTGTTTTTGCAGCATCTACCTTTGTACTTTTTGTATTTGTAAGAAAGCTTTTATATGGATATTTTGAAAAGGATGCAAAGCAGATCCTGACTAACGCAGATGCTTTGGTTGGAAAAACTGGAAAAGTAAAATCGAAAGTATCTGTTGATTCTCATGGTGAAGTAAAAGTTGGCGGAGAATCATGGTATGCTGTACCTGATATGGATGAAGTAATAATTGAAGAAGGTGAAAAAATAGTAGTGTTAAAAGTCGAAGGAAGCAAATTAATAGTAAAAAAAGGAGAATAGTATGGGTCCTGTAATAATTGGCGTAGCGATATTTGTTATAGTAGTAGCTTTAAAAGGTATTATCATCGTAAAACAAGCTGAAGTTGTAATGGTGGAAAGACTTGGTAGATACAATAGAACTCTACAGAGTGGAATTAATATTATATGGCCTATTCTAGAGATGGCTAGAAAAATAAAATGGAAGACTTTGAAGACTGATTTTCAAGGAAATCAGTATCATATAATCAAAGAAAAGACCAGAATAGATCTTAGAGAAACTGTTTATGATTTCCCAAGACAGAACGTTATAACAAGAGATAACGTAACATTAGAGATCAATGCTCTTTTATATTTTCAGGTGACAGATCCTATGAAAGCGGTATATGAGATCGAGAATCTTCCAGATGCAATTGAAAAACTCACACAGACTACCCTAAGAAATGTTATAGGTGAACTTGACCTTGATCAAACTCTAGCGTCAAGAGATGTCATAAACTCTAAACTTCGTCTTATACTTGATGAAGCAACAGATAAATGGGGTGTCAAGGTAAACAGAGTAGAGCTTCAGGATATTAATCCTCCAAAGGAAATCAGAGAAGCAATGGAAAAACAGATGAGAGCTGAAAGAGATAAAAGAGCTAAGATACTTGAGGCAGAAGGTAGTAAGAAATCTGCAATACTTAAAGCTGAAGGTGAAAGAGAATCTAATATCCTTAACGCGCAAGGTAAAAAGGAAGCAAATATTCTTAGCGCAGAGGGTGAGGCTAACGCTAGACTTAAAATAGCTGAAGCTGAAGCTATTGCTATTGAGAAGATAAAGGATAAATCAGGAAAACCTGAGACTGCACTCAACTATCTTGTTGCTCTTAGATATATAAAAGCATTTGATGAGATAGCAAAGAACCCATCTGATAATAAAACAGTATTTATGCCTTATGAAGTATCTTCAGTGATGTCATCATTAGGTGGTATCAAGGAACTTTTTAAGGAGACTAAAAAGAAAGAAATAATGTAATGGCAAAACCATTAATATTAGATAATAAAAATTTCGGGCTGCTCTGGTTTGGGCAGCTCGTTTCACAGCTTGGAGATAAGATATTCTCACTTGCTATGATGTGGTATGTTTTAAAACTTACCGACTCATCTTCTTATGTATCTCTTGTTATGGTATTCACAATTCTTCCCGTGATCCTTTTTGGTACTATATCAGGAGTTATAGTAGATAGAATATCAAAAAAATGGATAATAGTTCTTTCCGATCTTTTAAGAGGATTACTTGTACTCGGTACAGCTTATCTTGTTTACATCGATAAAATGCCACTTTGGGGAATATATATGATCGTATTTTTACTAGGAATATTTACAGCAATATTTAATCCTGCTATTGGCGCATCTGTTCCTCTTATTGTAAGGGAGGATAGACTTGAAAAAGCGTTGGCATATCAATCATCTCTAAGGGATCTTTCGGGTATATTCGGATCAGCTGTCGGTGGATGGCTTATTGGTTTTTTTGGTGTAGTTTGGTCTTTTGTAGTAAACGGGTTCTCTTATATAATATCTTCGATTCTTGAACTTCCAATAAAGATCCCATATGAAAGACATGATGGAAGGTCTCGTTTTATAGATGATCTTAAAGAGGGATTCAGGTTTGTAAAAAGAAATCGTACTATCCTTCATATGCTTATGCTTTTTATGATACTTAATTTTTTTGGACCACCAATAATGATCATAATACCAATTATGGTAAAAAGGTTATCGCTTGATGTTGTATTTCTTGGGTATTTTGAGATGAGTGTGGCTGTTGGTTCTGTAGTTGGTGCACTATTAGTAGCATCAATAACTCCGAAAAATAAAAAAGTATTATTTATGACTTTTTTATTTGTATGCACCGGAATATTACTTTGATTAATAGGTTTTTTTAAAACTTCAATATATCTTATAATCATTATGATACTGCTTGGTTTACTTCTTGCAATAGTAAATATAAATCTTATGGTAATTTTTCAGAAAAACACTCCTACTGAGGTAAAGGGTAGATTCTTCTCAATACTTGAGACTGGTTCTTCTCTTATTGTTCCGTTAGGATTTCTTGTTGCCGGAAGGACTGTTGATCTTTTTGGTTATTCAAAAAACTTATATGTTATGGGTACTATGATAGTATTAGCTTCCCTTTATTTTTATTTTATTCCAGGAATTAATAATATTGTAGAAGGTGAAGAGGACGATGATGAAGTCTGTTAAAGAGAAGATAGATGCTTTGGTTGAAGAGATAAAAAAATATGATCATAATTATTATGTTCTTGATAATCCGATAGTATCTGATCATGAATATGATATGAAATATAAAGAGCTCGAAAGATTAGAGAAGGAAAATCCGGAGTTTTTAAGATTAGATTCTCCAACTAAAAGAATTGGTGGAGAGCCGTTATCTGAATTTTCGAACTTAACACATGAAAAAAGACTTTATTCTCTTGATAATACATATTCGATAGAGGATATTAATAAATATATAGAAAAAGTTAAGAAAATAGTTGAGAGTGATTTTACTCTTGTTGCAGAACTTAAATTAGATGGTATTTCAATGGCTGTCAAATATATTGGTGGTAAGCTTGAATATGCAGCAACAAGAGGAAATGGAAAAGTGGGTGAGAATGTAACAGAAAATGCAAAGACAATAAAGAGTCTTCCACTGAGTATTCCGTATAAAGGAGAGCTTCTTATAAGAGGCGAAGCTCTTATGAGACACTCCGTCTTTAAAGAGATAAACAGCAAGTCTGAAAAACCTTTTGCTAATGTAAGAAATGCTGCAGCGGGTTCTATGAGACAATTAAATCCTAAGATAACAGCCCAAAGAAAACTAGATTTTATTGCTTATGATATTTTAAGTTGTGGTATTTTTTTTGAAACACATACGGATGAGCTTAGATTTTTAAAAGAAAATGGTTTCAGGATAGATGAATATTCAAAAGCATTTAAAGAATCTGAGGAAATTGAAAAACATATCGATCGGGTCTTAAAGAAAAGAGAAACGCTGGATTTTGAAATAGATGGTCTAGTTCTTAAGATAGAAGAAAAAAATCTATGGGAAAAAGCCGGTTATACCTCAAAAGCTCCAAGATTTGCGATTGCTTATAAGCTTCCAGCTAGACAGGAAACAACCTTAGTAGAAGATGTTATATTTCAGGTTGGAAGGACCGGAGTGATAACCCCTGTTGCAAAACTTAAGCCGGTAAATATTGGAGGAGTTGTTGTACAGCATGCTACACTTCATAACTTTGAAGAAGTGAAGAGATTAGGTGTTAGAAAGGGTGATAGGGTATTTGTTCAAAGAGCTGGCGATGTTATCCCTAAGATAACAAGTGTTGCAGAGCATTTAAACGATGATATGTTTGTGGGAGTAATAATCCCTCCAAAAGAATGCCCGGTTTGTAATGGTGATGTAAAAAAAGAGGAAGTTTATATAAGGTGTACAAACCCTGATTGTCCTGCAAAGAATCTCAGACAGATACAACATTTTGTCTCAAAGACAGCACTTGACATAGAGTTTCTTGGTGAAAAGACTGTTGAGATTCTTGTAGAAAGAGGAATAGTCAAAAGACCTTCTGATATTTTTCGCTTAAACAAAGATCAACTTCTCGATCTTGAAGGATTTAAAGAAAAATCTGTTAGCAATATTCTCAATTCAATTGATGATTCAAAAAAGACCTCATTATCAAGATTTATATATGCACTGGGAATAGATGGTGTGGGAGAATATATTGCAAATCTTTTAAGCGAGAGATTTGGTGATATTGAAAAGTTAAGAGAAGCAACACTTGAGGAACTTATTGGCATTAATGGGATTGGTGAAAAAGTCGCTAAAAATCTAATTGATTATTTTGAAGATGATAGAAAAGAATCTGAATTAAATGAACTTTTAGAAATAATAGATTTTCAGGAAAATCAGACCGTAGAAAAATTCTTTTCAGGGAAAAAAATAGTTGTAACAGGTTCTCATCCTGATTATAAGCGAAATGATCTGTTTGATATAATAAAAAGAGGTGGTGGAACAGTTCAAAATAGCACAGGAAAGAACACAGATCTTGTTGTATATGGTGAAAAAGCCGGGAGTAAACTAAAAAAAGCAAAAGATTTAAATATTGAAACGATGACTATAGATGAATTTATTGAGAGGATTTAAAGATGAACATTTCGGTGGTTCTTGCTGGGGGTAATGGAAAAAGAATGAAGCTTGAGAGGGGTAGCAAACAATTACTTAAACTTAATGGAAAACCAGTTTTTCTTCATTCAGTAGATGTTTTTCAGGAAACAGGTATCTTTGATAAAACAGTTGTTGTGTATAACCCTGATTATAGTGATGAATATATTAAATATCTTAAGGATTATAAAGACATATTAATGGTAGAAGCTGGTCATGAAAGATGGCGTTCTTCTTTGAATGCTCTTGAAGAGATAGAAAGATCTTTTCCTCTTACAAACATAGTAGCCATACATGATGGAGCAAGACCTTTTATCAGAAAAGAACTAATTGAGAATATGGTAAAAGATGTAAAGAAAGATTTGGGTGTTATTCCCGGAGTATATTTAAAAGATACAATAAAGAAGATCAATAAGGATAATATTGTTGTTGATACCCCAAAAAGAAGCAAACATGTAAAAGTAATGACACCACAGGTTTTTGATTTTAAGAATTTACTTGAGGCATATAGGTCGTTTGATCACAGCATAAATATGCCAACCGATGATGCTATGATATTTGAGTCATATGGAAAAAAAGTCAAAGTCGTAATAGCAGATGAGAGTAATATAAAGATAACGACACCCGAAGATATTATTATTGCTCGAAAATTCATGAGCAGTTTATTTGGCTGAAGCCAAAATATTTTTTCGAAGAAAAAAATGATGAGCTGAAGCTCATATGCTTTTCCTAAGAAAAGTGTTTCGGTTGATTTTAACACTCAGCTGTGCTGAGCATTTTAGCAAAGCTAAATATTTGAACAGAGTTCATAAACGGCACTAAAGGTGCCAAACTGATAAAAACGGAGTTTTTTTAAATGATTGATATAATAAAAAGTCCAGCGAAGATCAACCTTGTCCTTGATCTTTTATATAAGCGAATTGATGGGTTTCATGAGATAGATACGATAATGGCAAAAATAGAACTTTTTGATGAAATAAAAGTCAGTTTTTCACAAGAACTTAAGGTAATAACATCAAATGGTATCAGACAGCAGGATAATTTTGTTTATAAAGCTCTAAAAGAACTTGAAAAACTAACAAAAAGTAATTTTGAATTATGTTTTTCTATTGAAAAAAATATACCTATGGGAGCGGGACTAGCCGGTGGAAGTTCTAATGCTGGAGTATGTCTTTCATATGTTTCAAAAAAATATAATATAGATATTGATAAATGTTTAGAAGTTGGGGAAAAAGTTGGTTCGGATATTAATTTTTTTATATTTGATCACAATTTTGCCAGATGTACTGGAAAGGGTGAGATAATAATTCCTTTTGATGTCAATCTTGATTACGATGTTTTGTTATTTTTCCCGGATATTCATTCGGACACTCCTTCTGTGTATAAAGAGTTCAATATAAAGGACAAACCAGGATTAAACGTTTCTAAAGTAATATTAGATATTCAAAACACACAAAAAAATATTCAGAAAGATCTTTTTAATTGCCTTGAATATCCTGCTTTTAAACTATATCCGGATTTAAACGATATTTATGATAAAATAAGAAAAGTGTATCCTGATATAAGGATGTCAGGCTCGGGATCTACTTTCTTTACTTTAATTAAGAAAAACGATAGTGTAAAATACACTGATGATGATATTTTTATTAAAAGGGTTGATCTTATAAAGGGGTGACTATGAAAAAAAGATATATTGCTGTTTTTTTATTATTTATATGTGTTGCTTTAATTTTCGCAGATTAACTTGAAAAAAAAGCTAGACGTGAAAAGAGTTTCATAATCAAATTATATAAACAGGATTACTATAATGAAGTCCTTGATGCGCTTAAAAATTATGAAAAGATGTATGGGAAATATATGGATGACGAGTTATATCTTGTAAAAGGAGAAGTTTTTTATAATCTTAAGTCCTACAAGGAAGCAATTGCAGCCTATGAAAAATGCCTTGAGAAATCAAGAAAATATGATAGATATTGTAAATATTCTATTGGATATAGTTATATGGAATCAGGAGTCTATATAAAAGCTCTTAAATATTTTAAAGAGCTGGCAGACAACGTGGGAGATTACCAGCAAAAAGGTATATTAAACACAGCAAGACTTTATAATAAACTTGTTCAACCTGGTGAAGCTGTAAATTATTATAAGAAATATATTGAAAAAGTTGGGGAATTGACTCCAGATATAATCGCCGAGTATTCTGATGTATTGTTTTTATCTGGAGATAAAAATGAAGCTTTTAAAAGACTTGAAGAGGCTCAAAATGAGTATAATGATACTCAGGAAATAATTGTATTAACTGAAAAGCTTGCAGATCTTAGAAGAAAAAATGACGAAGATGATCTTGCACTATCTCTATATGATAAGCTTATTTCTCTTACTAAAAATCACCAATACGAATATTTTAAAGGAATAATTTCTTTTAATAAATCAGATTATGATAAAGCTATAGATATATTTAGCAAACTTACAGAAAATGATAAGTTTGGTATAGAAAGCACATTTTATTTAGGGCAGTCATATTACCTTAAACTGCAATTTGATAAAGCTATAGAGGTTTTCTCTAAGCTTTTGGATGCAGATGATCATAAGATAAAGGATAAATCTTTCTTTTTTATTGCAGCATCTTACTATCAGAAAAAAGATTATGATAAGGTACTGGATTTCATAAAAGATAATAAACTTTTATCAGAGGATTTTCTTGAAATAAAAAGAGATGTTTTAATTGTTCAGGGTAAATACGAGAAAGCTATAGATGTGATCAGAGAAATACTTAAGACGACATCAAATCAGGCGAAAAATTATTTTTTAGCGGGTCAATGTTATTATAATCTTTCAAACTGTGAAAGAGCACTTGCAAATTTTGAAGTGGCGTGGAAAAAGGCTGTAAATAAGAAATTGAAATACTCTGCATTTTTTGAGATCGCTGGAGTATATATGATACAGGGTCAGCAGGATAAAGCACTTGAATACTATAAGAAGATCCCGGAAGATTCCGAGCTTTATTTAGAAGCGATGAATAAGACGGTAGATATAATGCGATCCAAGGAAAATTATGATGAGATCTTTGAACTACTTCAAAAGATTGAGAATATTAAAGGCGAAAAAGATTATGTGAATTATACAAGAGGTGAGATCTATATATCAATGAACGAGGTTGATAAAGCGCTCAAGACACTTGATATGGTTTCTCAATCATCTATATATAATTGGAAATCTATGATACTCAGAGCTAGACTTCTAATAGGTTCAGGAAAAAACAAAGAGGCAGTTTCGCTTCTAAAAAAGGACATAGATAAGGTTCCAAATGATTTTAAAGAAGAATTTATTTTAGAGTTTGCAAAAGCAGCTTATAATCTAAAAGAATATGATACTGTGATCGATTATATTGAAAAGATGCTAAGCAATAAAAAAGATGATCAGTTTAAGCTTTCAGATGAGATAAGGATGGTACTTGCTCAGGCATATCTTGAAAATAAAAACTTTTCTCAGGCTGAAGCAAACGCTATATTTGTTGCAGAAGAATCTAATGATCTTAATTTTCAGGTTAAAGCACAGTTTCTTTTAGGTAATATATATTTTACATTCAAGAACTATAAACAGGCTGTACTTGAATATTTAAAATGTGCTCTTTTAGATGATAGCAAAGAATATGCACCCAAAGCGTATCTGAGAACTGCCGAATGTTATCAGTATCTCAAAAGATATGATGATTCTGTTAAGACTTATAATAAGGTTATCTTGCAGTACCCGGATTCAAAATATTCCGAACTTGCTAAAAAGAGAATCGAGAATATGGAAGATCTTCCTGAGTATGATGAGGTAGATAAACTCTAATGCGTCGTTTTTTTTATAGTATTATCTCAAAAATACTTGAAAGAATTCCTTTGTGGGTTTTATATTTCATATCAAAGCTATTCGGTTCTATTGTATATTATAGTTGTAAAAGAAGAAGAGAGATTGGTCTTAAGAACCTTAAGATTGCTTTTCCGGAAAAATCTGAAAAAGAAAGAAAGAAAATACTCAAAAAAAACTTTCAACACATAGCTTCCAGTTTTTTTGAGATATTCAAGATACCATCATTAAAGTGTTGTTGGAAAGATGTCTTTTCGCTTGAAAACAAAGAGGTTATGGATAAAGCTGTTTCTGAAGGAAAAGGTGTTATATTATTTCTAGCTCATTATGGAAACTGGGAGCTTTTCGGAGCTTTGCTCAGATTTTTAGGTTACCCTCTGAATGTTATTGCTGTAAAACAAAAAGATGAGGATTTTGACAGATTGATCACATATTATAGAAATTATTATGGTATAAATATAATCGGAAAAGGAAACGCTTTAAAAGAGGGTATTGAAAGATTAAAAAATGGAGAACTCCTGGCTTTTATTGGTGATCAAAAGGTTACATCAGGTGGCATCTTAGTACCTTTTTTTGGAAAAGATGCACTAACCACTGTTTTTCCTGCAAGATTATCAAAAAAGAAGAATATACCAATTGTTATATGTGAAAATAGAAGAATAGGACCTATGAGATATTATAATAGATTTGAGGGACCGTTTTATGCAAAAGATAGAAGTCCCGAAGAGTTCACTGCTTTTTTAAACGGTTTTTTAGAAAAACATATAAAAGAGGATCCAACACAGTGGTTTTGGCCTCATAGAAGATGGGAGAGATAATATTTTTTTTAATAGAGAAAAAATCGATAAATATATAAATTATCTTATCATCGCACTTGGTTTTAGTGTGATTGTTTCAACGGCGTTTGATAACATTCTTCTTTTCCTGATTCTTATACTTTGGCTTGTTCAGGGTGATATCAGAAATAAATTAAATAGTATAAAAGATAATCATGTTATTCTTGCACCAATCATATACTTAACAGTAATCATACTGGGTATATCATGGGCTGATGATATAGACAAGGCTTTTAAGATAATTGATAAACAGTCTATTATTTTAGCTTTGCCGGTAATTTATACTTCTTTTAAAAGAGAAAATCTTGAAAATGTTTTTGTTGCTTTTTCTATAGTAGGATTTATCTCGGCAATAATGTCGTTTGTTTTGTATTTTGGAATAGCTTCGTGGAGTGATAGATCGGTGGAATATCCTATACCTTTTGTAAGACATATATCTTTTAATACAATGCTTTCATTTGCGATAATATTTTTACTAAATCGAGTCTTTTATAAAAAAATAAAAGGGAAAGAGCGGATATATTATTTTATTTCAATATTAATAATGAGTCTATCCGTTTTTATAACTCGAAGTAGAGCAGGTATGATCGCCTTTTTGTTTATGTGTTTTATATGGACAATTTATTATTTCAGAAATAATTACAAAGCTATGTTGAAAAGTTTTTCTGTTATTTTAATAGTTTTGATTATTGCTATAGTTATTTTTGCGGATCTTAGAAAAAGAATAGATGAGGCTTATAAGGAAATTATTAATTATAAACCAAACGTTTATAGTTCGGTTGGTGCAAGGTTTACATTTGCTATGAATTCATGGGAACTTACTAAAAAGTTTTGGCCCCTTGGGACAGGGACAGGTGGTTTTGAAAAAAACTATAAAATAGTGAATAAAAAAAACACTCCTGATGTAGATGAAACTGTCAATCCACATAATAACTATCTTTTTGTTTTAGTCCAGTTAGGCTTTCCTGGAATATTAGTTTTTTTGAATATCTTTTTTCAGCAGATATTATTCTTTTTTAAGAAAGGAATAGAAGATGAGTTCAATGTTTTCAGAATCATGCTTCCGCTTGTTTTTATGCTTATATGTCTTAGTGATTCATATCTTTTTGGACATCATACACAGCTATTTTTTATGCTTATGACAGCTATTCTTTATAGGAGTAAAAGTGAGATTTCTAATAATCATAAGAAGATTTAACGGAGATGTCCTCTTGACATCACCACTTATTCAAAAATTAAAAGAAAATTATCCTCAATGTCAGATAGATATTCTTGTAAATGATAATACCGCAGCTGTTGCAGGTTTGTTGAAAAATATTGATAATATAATAATCTTTGATCAATCCTTTAGGCAAAAAAGAGGGATGAAAAGAGTCTTAACTAGATTAAATACTGAGTTTAATATCCTCAAAAGGATAATCAAAAAATATGATCTTAGTATAAATCTCACAGCCACGGATAGTTCAAACATCTACGCAATAATCTCAGGTAAAAAGAGTATAGGTGTTGGAGAAAAAGGAGCCATAAGAAAATCATGGTGGAAACAAAGATTTTTAGGGAAATGTTTTGAAGAGGACTTTTCTGAAAATATAGTACTACATAATATATATCCGCTAGAATATCTGAAAATTAAAAAAAATGATCTGTATGTTAGCCTCAATATTGATGATAAAGATATAGAAAATTCAAAGAACATCATAGATGATGAGAAGAAGTTTGTTATAATCCATTCTTCCTCGCAATTTTTTTATAAGACCTGGCCTATAGAGAAGACTATAGAACTTGCAGAGAAGATCATTGAAAAAGGTTTTCAGGTCGTATTTACCGGAGGAAAAGGCGAAGTGGATCTCTTTAATAGTAATAGGATAGGAAAAGAGATCGGAATCAATCTTATTGGAAAGACGACGCTTGGAGTATTTAACGCACTTCTTTCAAGATGCTGTTTTTATATTGGTATGGATACTTTGAACACACATCTATCCGCAGCGCTTAATAAACCTACAGTAGCTATTTTTGGACCTACACTTGTAAAAAGATGGTCGCCATGGAGTAGAGAGTCGCAATCAGGAGCTGAAAAAGAAAAAGGTGTTCAGACTTATGGTAATATAACACTTATTACTCCTGAAGACGATTGTTCAGGATGCGGACTTGCAGGTTGCCAGGACAATAATGATTCAAGATGTATTGCATTGGAAAAATTATCAGTTTCTTATGTCTGGGACAATGTGTATAAAACAATGCTTGAAAAAAATATACTTAATTGATAGATTAAATCCATGGAAATTCAAAAAATATCAGTATGTATTCTTACAAAAAATAGTGAGAAATATCTAGTATCCTGTCTTGAATCGTTAAGAGATTTTTCAGAGATCATAATACTTGATAATGGTTCAGAAGATAATACTATTGCTATTGCTGAGAGTTTTCATAATACTAAAATAATCAAACATAATTTCATTGGGTTTGGACCACTTAAAAATCTTGCTGCTGAAAAAGCAAAAAATGATTGGATACTCTCTATTGATAGTGATGAGATACTTTCATATGATCTTTTGAAGAGTATCAAGCATTTAAACGCTGATGAACGAGCTGTATACTCTTTCCCAAGAGAAAATCATTACAATGGAAAACTTATCAAATGTTGTGGCTGGTATCCAGATCTTGTTTTGAGACTTTACAATAAAAAGATCACTGAATTTAATCAAAACCTGGTTCACGAAAGTATTATTACTAAAGACTTGGATGTTAAAAGACTAAAAGGAAGCATTGCCCATTATACGTTTGATAGTGTCGAAGAACTTGTAGATAAGATGCAAAGATACTCAACATTATATGCTCAGGATAATAAAAATAAAAAGAGTTCTTCTCCATGGAAGGCTTTTTCTCATGCTTCTTTTGCTTTCATTAGAAATTATTTTCTTAAAAAAGGTATCTTCTATGGTTATGAAGGTTTTTTGATCTCTGTTTGTAATAGTCTGGGAGTATTCTTTAAATATATTAAATTATATGAAGAGAATAAAAGATGAGAAGTTGTCTTATAATCACCACCTATAATTCAGCTGAAGTTCTACGATTTTCTCTTCAAAGTGTCTTAAATCAAACTGTTTTACCTGATGAAGTCGTAATAGCCGACGATGGTTCGTCTGATCATACTGATATAGTTGTAAAGAGTTTTAAAGAAAGATTTAAAAATAAAGTTATACATTCATATCAGGAAGATAAAGGTTTTAGAGCAGCTATGTCCAGAAACAAAGCGATTGCAGTATCTAAAAGTGAATATATTATAATGATAGATGGTGATATGATGCTTCATAAAGATTTTATAAAAGATCATATCAAGTATGCAAAAAGAGGTTTTTTCCTTCAAGGGAGCAGAGTTCTTCTAAAAGATGAGCTAACAAAAAAGATACTTTCTAAAGAAAAAATAGATTATAGGGACTTTTTTTCAAAAAAGATAGGAAATCATAAAAATCTTCTTCATCTTCCTGTTTTAACTTATTTTATATCTCTTATTTCTAAAAAGAGTCTTAAAGGAATAAGAACATGTAATTTATCACTTTTTAAAGAGGATATAATAAAAGTCAATGGATTTGATGAGAGTTATGAAGGTTGGGGTAGAGAGGATAGTGATTTTGCTCAAAGGTTGATAAAAGCTGGAATTCTAAGAAAAGATATAAAATTTGCTGCTATTCAGTTTCATCTCTATCATAAAGAAAGAGAACATAATACTGAAAACGATGAACTTTTAGAGAAAGCTATGAACGAGAATGATTTTTACTGCAGTGATGGTATTGATAAATATTTAAAGGAAAATAAAAATTGAAAAGACTTTTAATAGAGTTACCTACATGGCTTGGGGACGCTGTGATGGCGACACCTGCAATAAAAGCTTTGATAAAGCATTTTAAAGATTATGAGATAACAATAGTAGGGTCAAGAGTCTCAGTCGAATTATTCAGTGAGTTTAAGGAAATCAAAAAAAGATATATTGATAATACAAAAAGATCAAGGTTCAGACTTTTTTCTATTTACAGATTTGCAAAGAATATAGGAAGACATGATATCGCTATAACTTTTAGAAACTCTCTACCTTCAGCTCTTCTTTTGTATTTTACAAGATCAAAGATAAGGGTTGGCTTAAAGAATGGATTAAGGAATATATTTTTAAATAAATCGCTTAAATATCAAAAAGAAGGCCATCATGTAGAAAGATATATTTGTATGGTTGAAGAATTTTTGAATAAGAAAATAAAAGATGATGAACTGTCTTTGAATTTTCCTGTTTTTAAATTTGAAAGACCTACAATCGGAATAAATCCAGGTGCTGCGTATGGAACTGCAAAAAGATGGTATTCTGATAGATTTGCTGAAGTAGCAAAAGCTCTTTCTAAGGATTTTGATATAATAATTTTTGGCGGACCAAAGGAGATCATGGTAGCTCTGGAAATAGAGAAGATTTTAAGAGATTCGGGAATAGAAAATTTTAATAATATTGCAGGAAGAACTACTATAGGTCAATTATGTTCAAAGATAGCAGGACTCGCTCTCTTTATAACTGGAGACTCAGGTACTATGCATATTGCTGCTGCTTATAAAGTCCCGACTATATCAATATTTGGACCTACAGACCCTACCGATACCAGTCAATGGAAAAATCCAAATAATATTATAATCAAAGCTGAAGTTGAATGTGCACCATGTCTGAAAAGGGTATGTCCAAAAGATAGTCATGAATGTATGAAGAGCATTTCAGTAGAAAGTGTGATTGAAAAAGCGAGAAAATCAATATCAGATAGCAATGAAAATAAAGAATAAAGCGGATATAGCAATAGAATAAAAGATCATTCTGTAAAATTCCTTGTTAGTCATCTTTTCCTCCGTGATTCAAGTTAAAAGTTTTAGTTTTTTATCTTATACAGTGTTATTATAACGAAAATATAAGTATTTGTAAAGAAAAAAGTTTTAAAAAACTTTTGAATAGATTGTATTTACTGATCTTTTATCATATTTCGATAATTTTTTAGAAGAAAATCATAAAAAGGACTTATTTCATTGTAAGATGAATCGGATAGATTTTCTTTGTAGATCTTTAAGAAGGTAGTTAGCTGTGCATACCAGTAATCAGTAGAGATATCTCTTTTTGTATAAGTGTCAAAGACCCAGCTAACAACATTGATAAAAACTTCAGGATCATAGTTTTTCATTATATTAAGCATAAATCTTAGATGATTAGTATGATTATCTTTTATTAGTTCAATATTATCGTTTATTAGTGTATTTAAATCTGTTCTTTTAAAAAATTCTTTGTTCATAAGGATTTCTAATGTTTTCAGATTATACTCCATTTCTTTGTAAGTTTTATCTGATATAGCTGTTATATCCTTTGCTTTGTTGATAATATTTTTGTCTTTAATCATTTTTAAATCCTTTTTTTGAAAGTGTTATTATAAAAACTGATCCTTTTCCTGATTTACTTTCAACTTTTATCTTTCCGTTATGGGCTTGAACTATCTGTTTTGCTATAGTGAGTCCGAGTCCTGTACCTCTTTCGCCGCTGGTGCCTTTTGTTGAATTTTTTGTAAACGGATCAAATATTGTACTTAACTTGTTTTCGGGTATGCCCACACCAAAATCCTTAACACGAATCTCCAGAACATCTTCGTTGATTTTTTCAGCAGATAAGATTATCTTTTCACCTTTATGTGAAAATTTGATAGCGTTTGTAATAAGATTATCTATAACCTGAGAAAACTTTAATTTATCCGCTTTAAAAAAGAAAGAATCACATGAAAAATTAGTTTTTATTGTTATATCTTTGTTTGAGGATAGGATACGTGATATTGATACCTGTTTTTTTAATAATTTAATAATATCTATGTTTTTAAGTTCGAGGTTTATCTGACCTTCCTCTATTTTTGAATAATCAAGATAATCTCTTACAAGCATAAGAGAATAATCACTCATACGTCTTATAGTATCAATTATTTTTTTTAGTTCACTATCTCCGTGAATCTTTTCATCCATTAAAAGAAATTCGGTGTAGGAGTTTATTACACCTATTGGATTTCTGAGGTCATGTGCTGCAATTCCCATAAGTTGATTTTTTAAATTATTAGCTTTTGCAAGTTCGACATTTTTTTTGTTCAGTTCTCTTGCAAGGTTGTTTAGCTGAGTATTGGTCTCCATAATATGAAGTTGTAGTTTTTCCATCTCGAAAAAAGAGATAAAACCCATCAATACATAAATATCTTTGTTTTTTCTTAAATGACAGTAAAAAGATATTGGTATTCTAAGACCGATTGTAAAGTTGAATAAAAAAGGCTTTTTTTCTGTTAATCTTTTTTTGAAAATATTTTCATCGCTAATCTCCGGAATAAATTCAAAGATATTTTTGGGAAGGTCTCTTTTTTCGAATAGATCCTCAAAAAAATCGTTATAATAATCTATATAACCGTTTTTTTTAAAGACAACAAAAAAAGATTCGCTTTTATTTACAAAATCGCTATAAAAATTCTTGATCTCAGCAGGAAAGTCTTTTGAGTTCATCTATATCCTTAATAAGTCTAACGTTTTTAAAATCAGAGAGAATATTGTTATCTGTTAAAGTAAAAGCATGTCCGCCTGTAATGATCTTAAGATCAGGAAAAGATGATTGAATACTTTTGATTAGATTTTTCATCTTATCAAAATTAAAGAATATCGAGATGCTTAAACCAATAAGATCAGGTCTAATTCTTTTGATTTCCTGAAGCAGATCCTCTTCAGGCGTATTAGCTCCAGCAAAAAATGAATCCCATCCATAAAGCTCCATTAGGTCTGCTATCATCTTTCCACCAAGTTGATGCAATTCTCCAGGAACACAAGCTCCAAGGTATTTACAGGCCTTGTTTTGTCCCGAACCTAAAATCTTTGGATATAAAGAAGATATTAGTTGTTCTGTAATTGAGGTCGCTATATGTTCAACCGTGACAGTTATCTTGTTTTTCTGCCAGAGATATCCTATTTCGTACATGGACTTTGTGAATAGTTCTTTATAGATGATCTCGAGTTCGATGTCTTTCTCAATAAGAGATTGAACAATATCAAAACATGATCTTCTATCACCTTCAACAAGTCTTTTTATATATTTTTGGTAAGTTTTATTATCTATATTTTTCATAATCATAACTATTATTAATTTTAGCATAAGTATTGTTGATAAACAAGATTGGTAAGTAAAAGGGACTAGTTTGAAAGTAATATATTTGCTTTTTTTACTATTATATTTTCATCAAAATCATTAAGGTCTGAAAATGAAAAAGAATTGTTATTTTGATTGTTGACCGTATTTCTTTTATTTGAGTTCTTAGCCTTATCCCAGTAAATAGTTATCGAAGGGGTTTTTACTGCAAATGGTATGTTACTTGGTCCGGTATCAGGTCCTATGACTAGATCACAGGCACTGATTAAGGCTTTTAAGGTGTCAAGATCAATTTTTGGAAGTAAGATAGTGTCTTCCAGATTTTCTGCTATATTTTGGGATGTCTCTTTCTCGGCTTTATTTCCCCATGTGAGAAATTTTTTACCTGGTAAAAGTTTGATCATCTTCCTATACATGGAAATCGAGATCACTCTTTCACCAGTTGATGCAGCAGGTATAAAGACTATTTTTTTTCCTTTGGTTGAAAGCAGTTCAGAAGCTCTTTTTTTAGCTTTTTCAGAAAAAAAGAGATATTTATTGATATTCTCAAGAGGTAGTTCTTTTTTGGAAATACAGAGAGAATCATTTATTAATTTAAGGTTTCTTTTGTAAATATTCTCTTTATAAGGAACCGTTATTTTTTTATCATAAAACAGCGAAGCTATAGATTCTCTTATGCTGTCTTTATCAAAACCAGCTTTTTTTCCATTTATCATATAGCTAATAATAGCTGTCTTTAAAAGTCCCTGCATGTCGATTATTAGATCAAAATTTTCATTAGAAAGTTCTTTTGTCTTGATTTTTATCTCTTTTATCCTGGATATTAATCCTTTCTTTTTTCTTAATGATATAGAGTGAATAGTATCTATATCAGGGTTGTTTTTTAAAATATCTGAAAATATTTCATCAACAAGCCAGTGTATAGATATATTGGGTAAGGCTTCTTTTATAAACTGAAGCACACACATAGAATGTATTATATCACCCATAGAGGTCAATCTTATTATTAGAATTTTCATTATTCCCCGCAAATCTGTTATAATTTCATAAATTATTTTAAATTCGGAGAAATGTCAATTGAAGTCAAATATTGTTATAACAGGTTCAAAAGGTCTTCTTGGCCAAGACCTATCTGGTTTATTAAGCAAAAAATTCAATGTAATCGGTTTTGATCTACCAGAAAAAGATCTGACAGATCCAGTTCATATTAAAGGGATTCAAGAATTCTCACCTGAATTTATTATAAACTGCGCTGCAATGACAGATGTAGACGGGTGCGAGACAAATAGAAAAAAAGCCTTGGAAATTAATGCAAGTGCAGTCTTTGAAATAGCAAAGCTTTGTAAAAAGATAAATTCAAAATTAATTCATATATCTACTGATTATGTATTTGATGGTGAATTTGAACTTCCTGAAATAGACTCTGTTCCAGATCCTAAGGGCTTTTATGGGTTTTCTAAATTAATGGGTGAGTTTATGCTTCTTAAAGAGTTGAAAGAAGATTTTGTTATAATAAGGACAAATGTTCTTTTTGGAAGAGGTAGTAGAGCTAGCTTTACCGATTGGGTATATAAGAGCCTAAAAGAAAACAAAAAAATAAAAGTGGTTAATGATCAGTACTCCAATCCTTGTTATGTAGAAGAACTTTCAAGGTTTATCAACCATATTATAGATAATGGAATGCCTAAACAGAGCATACTACATTCTGGTTGTCCTGAATATTTAAATAGATATGATTTTACAAAGTCTTTTTGTGATGTGATGGAGCTTTCCTTTGATCTTGTCCAACCGGTAAGTTCGAAGGAGATTGGACAGAAAGCGAAACGTCCTCTTAAGGGGGGTCTTTCTATCAAAAAGACTGAGGATATAATTGGTTATAAGTTTGCTTCTTTAAAAGAAAATTTTTATAAGTTAAAAAAGATCCTGGAGGAAGGATGATATTAGTTTGTGGTGGTGCCGGATATATCGGTTCTCATTGTGTTGAGATATTAAAAAAGGAAGGTTATGATGTTGTAGTATTTGATAATCTGGTTTATGGCCATGAAGAGTTCACCGAAGATGTTGAATTCTTTAAAGGTGATCTGGCAGATATTTCTGATATAAGAAGGTGTTTCTCGAAATATAACATAGATTGTGTTATGCATTTTTCAGCTTATTGTTATGTTGGAGAATCAGTTAAAAGTCCTGAAAAATATTACTACAATAACGTAGTTGGTACCCTTAACCTTTTAAAGGTCATGATAGAGAATGATGTACTTGATTTTATCTTTTCTTCAACCTGTGCGACTTATGGAGAGCCTGAGTTTATGCCGATGGACGAAAAACACAGACAATCTCCAGTGAATCCATATGGGAATTCTAAACTCATGATAGAGATGGTATTAAAAGATTATGAGCGAGCTTATGGTCTTAGGTCAATAATATTTAGATATTTCAATGCTGCAGGAGCTTCGCTTTCCGGAAGATCAGGAGAATGGCATGAACCTGAGACTCATCTTATTCCTCTTATTCTTGATGTAGCTGCGGGTAAAAGGGAAAGTATAACAATATTTGGTGAGGATTATGATACAAAAGATGGCACCTGTGTTAGAGATTATGTACACGTACTTGATATAGCAAAAGCACACGTTCTTGGATTTGAACTATTAAAAAAAGAAAAGAGTTCTAATCATTTCAATCTTGGTTCTGAAGAAGGTTTTTCTGTTCTTGAAATAATAAGGATGTGTGAAAATATAACCGGTAATAAGATCGATATAAAAAAAGGCAATAGAAGAGAGGGAGATCCTCCGGTTCTCATTGCAGACTCAACCAAAGCAAAAAATGTACTTGGTTGGCAAAAGGAATATTCAGATATTGAGACCGTGCTATCAAGTGCCTGGGATTGGCATAAAAGACTTCAGGAGAAATATAAATGAAGATAATGACAGTTTTTGGTACAAGACCGGAAGCTATAAAGATGGCTCCTCTTGTTAAAGAATTCGAAAAACAGGAAGTTAATAATATTACAGTAGTTACAGCTCAACATAGAGAAATGCTTGATCAGGTACTTAATATTTTTAAAATATCACCAAAGTACGATCTTGATCTTATGAAACAAAGACAGGATGTCTTTCAAATAACATCAAATGTTCTTACATCATTAAAAAAAGTCATGGAGGACGAAAATCCTGATATAGTACTTGTTCATGGTGATACAACTACAAGTTTTGCAGCATCGCTTGCAGCCTATTATCTTAAGATAAAGGTAGGACATATAGAAGCCGGGCTTAGAACCGGCAATAAGTATTCACCTTTTCCGGAAGAGATGAACAGAAGACTTACCGGAACAATAGCCGATCTTCATTTTGCTCCAACCGAACTTGCAAGAGAGAATCTGATAAAAGAAAACATATCTCCAGAGAATATTTTTGTTGTTGGAAATACAGTTATAGATGCACTTTATCAGATAAAAGAAAAGATAATAGCGGAGGATCTTGGAAGACATATTGAAGGAAGAATAAACGCACAATGTGGTCAGGATATATTTAAAAAGAAGATTGTCCTTATAACCGGACACAGAAGAGAGAATCTGGGTGAAAGATTCAAAAGTCTTTTTTCAGGAATACGTGATCTAGCCAAAAAATATTCTGATACTCATCATTTTCTTTATCCAGTTCATCTTAATCCTGCTGTTAGAGAAACCGCGTTTGATATACTTGAGGGGAGAAATAATATATCTTTGATAGAACCTCTCGATTATGTAGATTTTGTCTGGATGATGTATAGATCTAATATGATAATCACCGATTCAGGAGGGATACAGGAGGAAGCACCTTCTTTTGGTAAACCCGTACTTGTAATAAGAGATACAACGGAAAGACCCGAAGCTGTAAAAGCCGGAACGGTAAATCTTTGTGGTGTTGACGGTGATAAACTATTTGATAACTTTGTAAGGATAGCTGATTCAGAAGAAGAGTATGAAAAGATGTCAAAAGCGCATAATCCTTATGGAGATGGAGCGACATCGTCAAGAATAGTTGATTTTTTAAAAAATGGAGTTTTGTAAATGAGACTACTTATAACTGGCGGAGCAGGATTTATAGGAAGCAACTTTATTCATCATATAATCAAAGTAAGAGAAGATATAGAGGTAATAAATTTTGATAAACTCACATATGCTGGAAACCTTAATAATCTTGAATCATTAAAGGTCAATACAAGGTATACTTTTATTAAAGGCGATATTGCAGAGCCTAAAGATGTTGAGGATGTATTTAATAAATATGAGATAGACGGTGTTATAAATTTTGCGGCAGAGTCACATGTTGATAGGTCTATTTTAGGTCCGCTTGAGTTTGTAAGGACAAATATAATGGGGACGGCTACTTTACTTGATGTAGCAAGGAAATACTTTGGTGATGATGCAGAAAAAAGATTTCATCATATCTCAACAGATGAGGTCTTTGGTGCTTTGGGAGACTCAGGTAGCTTTAAAGAAAGTACACCTTATGATCCTTCAAGTCCATACTCAGCCTCAAAAGCTGGCTCGGATCATCTCGTCAGAGCTTACGGAAGAACTTTTGATATGAATGTTGTGATAACAAATTGTTCAAATAATTATGGACCTTATCAGTTTCCTGAAAAACTTATACCACTTGTCATAAAAAGAATAGTTGATGAGAAAGAGATTCCTGTATACGGAAAAGGCGAAAATGTTAGAGATTGGCTTTATGTAGAGGATCACTGCAAAGCTATAGAGAAAGTGTTTTTTAAGGGAAAAAACGGTCAAACCTATAATGTTGGTGGAAACAGCGAAAAGAAAAATATAGATATAGTTAATCTTTTATGCGATCTTGTTGATAAAAGACTTTCAAGAGATATAAGTAGTAGAAAACTGATCACTTTTGTAAAAGACCGACCAGGACACGATTTCAGATATGCTATAGACAATAGTAAGATAAAAAAAGAGCTTGGCTGGGAACCTGAAGTCAATTTTGACGAAGGAATGAAAAAAACTGTTGAATGGTACCTTGAGAATGGTAAGTGGGTTGATGATATAATTTCGGGGGATTACAGAAAATTTTTCTCAAAACAATATAAAGAGAGGTTGAAGAGTGATAGATCTTAAAAAAATACTCATAGTGATAATGTTATTATCTTTTGTGATAGTAGCACCCTGCATTAATTCTAAAAAAAGTGAGTTAAAAGAGACTTTTGATTTCGGAATAAATATATTTGATTATGATTTTAAGTTATCAGGACTTAATTTTGATGATGTAATGAAGATACTTAAGAATAACAATCATATCGATGTTCAAACTGAGATAATAATAAATTGGTTATTTTATTCAAAAGATTACGAAAAAGCTTTGTCCGAGCTTGAGGTAGGCGTGGGGACTGCATTTTTAAAAAATGAACCTATTCAGAATCGTGATTTTATTTTTGCATTTTTAAAGTTTATAAAAGTCTATAATATAGAAGAAAAATTCCTTGAAGATTATGTAGATGTTTTGAGGGAGTTTTCTCTGCTTGAAAAACTCTATAAGAATGATCCTTGGATATATATTGTCTATTCAGACATAATGTATCTCTTTTCCAAAGAAAAGACAATGGCTGATTATCAACTTCCGTTTTATGAAAAAGTTGAATATGCTATTTATAATGGTGTCGAGGATTCAAAGACGCATTATGCTGTAGCAAATTTTTTTAGATTAGCAGGAAAAAAGAACCCATCAGCTCATAAACTTTCTGTTATTGAGTATCAGAAATCAGTCAATCTTGATCCTAAAAACATAGTCTTAAAGACCTCGGTCTTAAAGAATCTTGTATCAATACTTCAGATATATAATATATCAGGAATAAGCAGTCCTATATGGCTCCGTGAGCTCATATATAAATATACTCTTGATATTAATCCATCAGATGCTTTTGCATACAATAACCTGGCTTATCTTTATATTAAAGAACTCGGAAAAGCAAAAGAAGCACTTGAATATGCAAAGAAAGCTTATTCTATAAGACCGGAAGAAGCGAATATACTTGATACTCTTGCGCTTTGTTACATGGGTTTATCAGATTATGATGAAGCAAGAAAATACTTTGAAAAAGCATACTCGTTAGAACCTTCAAATATAGATGTGTTAAGACATATGTCGGATTTTTATCTGGTGATCGATCAGACGGAACTTTCAATTAAATATATGAAAGAATATTTAAAAAAGAACCCGAATGATCTTGAGATAATGAACAATCTTGCATATCTATTATCTGTAAGAGGTGAGGATCTTGATCTTGCTCAGAAAATAATAGGAAAAGTACTTGATGCTGACAAGGAAAACACAGGTATATATCTAGATACTTTGGGTTGGATATATTATAAGAAAAAAAGATATAAAGATGCTTTAAAGGTATTTAATGATATTAAAGATACCAAGGATTATGAAATACTTATACATAAGGGATTTGTCTGCGCAAAACTGTCAATGTACAAAGAGGCTATGATCTTTTTTAGAAAAGCTATAAAGGCAAACCCCTCTAGCGATCTGGCATTGAACAATTGGAGTGTTTTAAGGAATCTTACAGAAAATAATAGCAAGATCGATTTCATGAAAAATTTCAAGTGGGAGGATTAATTTGTTTAAAGGATGTTTTACAGCCATAGTTACACCATTTAATAATGATTCAGTGGATTTTATCGCTTTAGAAAAAATATTAGATAAACAGATACAAGGCGATATCTCAGGAATAGTCGTATGTGGCACTACAGGTGAAGCTGCGACAATGAACGAAGAGGAAAGACTTGAAGTAATAAGATTTGTAAGAGAAAAAGTTAAAGATAGACCGGTTATTGCGGGTACAGGATCAAATAATACAAATGAAGTATTAAGATTTTCAAAAAAAGTGGAAGCATTAGGTGTAGATGCATTACTTATAGTTACGCCTTATTATAATAAACCAAATCAGAAAGGTTTATTTGAACATTATTCCTATCTTGAGAAAAATCTTGATACTCCAATAATACTTTATAATGTTCCCTCAAGAACTGGAACATCATTATCACTAGAGACCATAACCAGATTATCCTCTTTAGAGAATATAAAAGGTATAAAACAGGCAGAGGTCGATTTTTCAAAAAACATTGAGTTATGTCTTTTAAGCTGTGAAGACTTCTGTGTTCTTTCAGGAGATGATATAACCGCGATGGCTCTCACTGAGTGTGGAGGTGATGGTGTGGTATCGGTGGTATCAAATATTATTCCACAGCAGCTTACCAATATGATAAAATATTCATTGGAAGGAAATTCCGAAAAAGCAAAAGAAATACTTCACACGTATCAGAGACTTATTGATATGATGTTTATAGAAGTAAATCCTCAGCCTGTTAAGACTCTTTCTGCAGTTCTTAATGGATATGAGGCTGTTTTTAGGTTGCCACTTACTAATATGGAGGAAAAAAACAAAGAGAAGTTGTTTGGACATGCTTCATCTCTTGGACTTATATAAATGATAAGATTACTTACCGATCTTCAATGGAACGATTTTCTTGATATTCTTTTAGTTGGTGCTGCTGTATATTATTTTTTATTATTCATAAAAGACACAAGAGCTTTCCAGATATTTTTGGGTATGCTTGTCATCGTTATTCCATCAATAATGGCAAATATTTTAGAGCTAAATACCCTGCAATGGATAGTGTCTAATATAATCCCCATTGGAATACTAGCTTTTGTTGTCATCTTTCAGCCTGAACTGAGAAAAGTATTTGAAAGGATAGGTAGAAGAACAGCTTTTGGGAAAAAACTTCTTAATATTGAAGAGATATCAAAACTTATAGATCAGATAGTCATTTCTTCAAGATTACTTGCCAAACAGGGGCTTGGCGCCTTGATAGTTCTTCAAAGAGACACAGGACTTAAAGAGTTCATAGATTCAGGTATAAAGGTACAGGCTACCTATTCAAAAGAACTTGCTCTTACTATTTTTCAGAAAAGCTCAGCTCTTCATGATGGAGCGATTATTCTAAATGGAAATATTGTTGAGGCTGCCAGTTGTTTTCTTCCGCTTACAGAAAATCATTTTATAGATAAAAAGTATGGTACAAGACATAGAGCAGCTATAGGAATAACCGAACAATCGGATGCTATTGTTATAGTCGTATCAGAGGAAAGAAAAGTAATCTCTGTTGTAAAAGAAGGTGAGATAAACGAGGTAAGCGAAAAAATATTGAAAAAGATATTAAAAGAAGATCTTATGGGAGAAAAATAGAATGGCTTTTGATATAAATCGTAGTGTTTTGACAAGAAACATCGGTTTAAAGATAATATCTTTGTTTATAGCTATTATGTTATGGCTTTATGTTATCACTATAACCGATCCTAAAGTCATAAGAGAGAAAGCAGTCTTTCCTAAGATAAAAGGACTAAACTCACGAATGGTTATAGTCAATGATATAAAATCAATCAAGGTAGTCTATGAGGGAAAAAGAAAAGAAGTCATAACAAACTCTGATAAAATATATGCTTTTATTGATATGTCTGGAAAGGTAGATGCGCAGAGAATATCAGCTCCTATAAGAGTTTTTAAACCGGAAGAATTTGATATAATTAAACTTGAACCGGAAAAGATAGATATTGAATTGCAGGAAGTATCTATAAGTCATCTGGACTTAAAGCCTGAGATCAAGACAAAAGAGGGGTATTATTATAAAATACTCTCGCGTATCCCTGAGAGTATAGAAATATCAGGTCTAAACGAAAAAATAAGTAAAGCACAGTTTGCAAAAGCTCCGTATGATCTTTCCAGAAAAGGCGCAGGTGTTTATAAGGATACTGTTCCTATCAATGTCTTTGATTTTGATTATAAACTAGTTGAGGATATAAGAATAGACCCACCTGAGATCTATACTGAAGTCGAAATAATTGAGTATCCTTCAGAGCCTAGAAAAATCAAGGCAGATACAATAGGACAACCAGAGCAAGGATATTTTATAGATAAAATAACTATAACACCTGAAGAGGCAATTATAAAAGCTGCTCCAGATGTTATAGATACTATAAAGACTATTAAAACGCGTCCAATCGACGTAACAGGGATAAAGAATTCGAGAGAACAAAAGATAAGATTGGAAAGGATCCCGAGTGTTATCGTGGAACCTGAAGAAGTCATCATAACAGTAACGTTAAAGAAAGGAGAAACGAAATGAGTATGGTTGAATTTATAAACGCTCTTGGTAAAGAAAATCTGGGTGAGGTCAAGTTGGCCCAGAGCAAATTGAATGAGATGTATTCAGAAGAGGTTAGCACAGCACTTTTTGAGGCATATCGTTCTAATCAGGATTTTTATTTCAGGCAAAATATACTTGAGATCTTTATTGATCAGGAAGATACAAATATAGCTAATGAACTTGTTAAGATATTTCAGCAGGAAAAAAACGAGGATCTGAAATTTATTATAGCTGTAGCACTTGGAAGGGCAGGGAATCAGAAAATAATCAGACATCTTTGTACATTATTCAAAAGAGATGATTTCCTTCTCTGTAATAAAGTTATGTTCACTTTAAAAAATGTTGGAAGAAACGCAGCTCCTGTATTGATAGAAGAACTTGGAAAAGCTTTTGGACAACCATTATATTTTATAAAAGAGACTTTGAAGAAGATCGAGAATAAAGAGCCTTCCAAACTTTATGAACTCGTACAGAGTGATAATACAGAGCTTGCAGCCGCAGTCCTCGAGGTATTAGGAACGATCAGAACCAAGGAAAATGTAATTTATCTGATAAAGTTTGTAAACAATTACAACTATATAATCTCCAATTCGGCAGCTATTGCTTTATACGAAGTAGGAGAGGCGATATCTGAATTTCTAGGTAACGAGCTTATTAAAGGTGAGCAGGGAATCAATTATGTAAGACTTATTCCTGAAGTCTTACAGAAATTTGGAAAAAGAGGACAGAAGGTGCTTCTTGATGTCTTTCTGAAAACAGAGGATGAAGATACTTTATGCAGCGTCTTATCTAAAATTGAATATTCTGAGGAAGCTTTCGCTAGGATAATGCAGGTAATACCAGGTCTCAGTATTCCTGGAAAAGTCAAATTTTCACAATCCATGACACATTTTGGAGAAAAAGCTTCAGGATTATTCTATAAGAAACTTTTCGATCCGGAACTTGATAAAAACACAAAAGCGGTTGTGATGAGTGCTTTTATTGCAAATGACGAAATAAATACGAATGTGCTAAACGAAATCTATTCTCTTGAAGAAGATAATGAATTAAAACAACTTCTTAACTTTGTCTTACCAGTTGTTAAACCTCAAAATGCTTTTAACATATATATGGATATGTTAAAGCACAGGAAGTTCTTTATGAGAGAAGCTGCTCTTGACATAATGGAAACTCTTCCGGCTGAGGCATATAAAAACGTTTTAGAAGGAATGGGAACAAGTTCTTCAGGAATAGGACAGGTAATACTTGATATTTTCAGAAAAAACAAAGCAAGACTTAAAAATATGCTTATAACAGAGCTCAAAGAAGGTAATGATTCTTTAAAGATATCATCAGCATTTGTTATTGGTGAACTTGGTCTTGAGGAAGCTGTGGATCAACTTGTGACATCAACAAAAGATGGAAATGAATGGGTGAGAAACTATTCTTTTGAAGCTTTGAAAAAAATAAAGGGAGAGGATGAAGCGAGAACACTCGCTCCTGATATGAATGGATGATATTAGAAATATTGTCGAGTTTAGTCTTCTTCAGACAGGAACATTAAACAAAATAGATTTTTTCAGAAAATATAGAGAAGATCTTTTAAATGAAAACCTTTTAAAAAAGCAATTTGCAAAAAAGGTAATAGAGAATCTTTTTTTTGATATAAAAAAGTACACAAAAGATATTGATATACTGGTCTCAAAGATCAAAAACAAAGAGAGTAGTATAATAGTCTACGAAGAAGATGATTATCCTTTTCTCCTATCTAATATTAAAGACCCTCCATGTGTACTTTTTGCAGATGGAAGACTCTCTCTTCTTGAAAAAGAAAACACTATTGGAGTCGTAGGAGCAAGAAAGACAGACCTATACGGAAAAGATGTATGTAAAGATATAGTCTCAAAAATAGCTGAAGCTAATATGGTCATCGTCTCCGGTCTGGCTATTGGAATAGATAATAACGCTCATAAAGCAGCACTTGCTAAAAATGGTGATACAATAGGAGTCGTTCCGGTTCAGCATCATACTCCTGTGAGAACAAACAGCACAAGAAGGGAGATGTACGATAAAGGTCTTGTCCTTGCTGAATATCCTTCTTTTGTGCCAATAAAACCGTGGATGTATATTTCAAGAAATAGAATAATCGCTGGGCTTTCAAAAGGTGTTTTTGTAGTAAGAGCTGCAATAAGGAGCGGTTCTCTTTCAACAGCTTCATTTGCTACCTCCTATAATAGAGATGTATTTGCACTTCCTGGAAACATATACGAAATATTATCTGCAGGTACGGCTAAACTAATTAAAGATGGAGCTGTTCCAGTATTTTCAGCGGATGATATACTGTCTTTCTATCATTTAAAAAACAAAAAGATAAAGGAAAAAAATGTCTCGATGACCTATTCTTTAAAGGAAGAAGAGAAAAAAATCATAGATCTTCTTTCAGATAAAGTCTTACATGTAGATGAAATTGCATTTAAAAGTGGTCTTTCAACAAAAAAGGCAAAGACGATTTTGACTGGACTGGAATTAAAAAGTTATGTTGTTATGATGAGTGGAGAAAATTATTCTTTAGTGAGGTGAATAAAGATGCAAAATACTATTTCGACTTTTGCGACTACGGGTATTGATATATCTATTATAGATCTTTTTGTTAGTATGTTTCTTGCAACGATAATAGGAATAGTTATGACTTTTGTATATAAATATACTCATAGAGGTCTTAATTATGAAAGATCGTTTGTTTTTACTGTGACACTTGTATCACCAATAGTTTGTCTTGTGATGATGCTTATAGGATCTAATCTTGCACTTTCTCTAGGTATGGTGGGTTCACTTTCTATCATAAGGTTCAGGACTGTTATTAAGGATTCAAGAGATCTTGTTTTTATTTTTCTCTCAATCGCTGTAGGTCTTGGTTGTGGAACCATGAACTGGCAAGCAACTATAATGGCATCAATTTTCATTTTAACCATCCTGCTATTACTTAACAGGTATATGCATGGAAAAGTCACACAGGCAGAATATATAGTTGTTATTAGAACGGAAAAAGAAATCGATCCTGAAGATATAAATAAGATATTAAAAGAATATGCAGTATTTGTCTTTCTAAGGACTTTTGAGATCAAATCAGGAATTTCAGAAATAATATTTGAAGTAAGATTAAAGAAGGATCTAGAGAAGAAAACCATTTTAGTTGAGAAGATAAAAGAAAAACATCCTGATTTAAAAGAGATCTCATTGTTATCGCCAAGATTAGCTTTACCGCTTTGAAAATTGTGAATAGTGAGAGGTGAATGGTGAATAGATTAAACGTAAAGCGTGAAGGGTAAAGTGAAACGGGTAGAAAAGTAAACAGTAAACAGATGACAGTAGGTAAATTATGAAAAGATTTAAAAATACAATAATCTATATATAATTAGTAATAAACATATTATTCATCATTGCTGTTGTATTTGGGATAGTGGCTTTTTTCTCAGTAACCGACGAAGCAAGAAGAGGAAAGATAATAGATGCGATTAAATTTCCGATTGTAAAAAATATAAAATCATCGAGATTTATTGACTCTGTAAAATCAACTTTTTATGACAAAAAGCAGAAACTTCCAAGATATAACCTCAAGATAAGTCCCGAAAACTTACGTCTTATACAGTTGCAGGTACAGGAACTTTTGAAGGTGGGTGCAGATAAAGCTGTTCTTACCGATGATAAAAAAATGTGGGTGAAAGCAATATTTCAAGCTGATAAAGATTATAGTGTTAAAGTCAGGATAAGAGGTGATCTTTCAAATCACTGGGCTTATGCAAAAAAATCCTGGAGAGTTAAATTTGATAAAGATGATCTTTTTAAAAGTTATAAACAGTTGGATTTTATAATACCACGTGATAAAGGCTATACTACCGAAGCAGCTGGTGATATTGTTGCAAAGAAAAACGGATTATTAGTACCTGATTCGTGGTTTGCTGGTGTTAGTATAAACGGAATCGATATGGGTGGATATCTTGTTATGGAAAAGAACTCCAGTCAGATGCTGGAAAATAAAGGATATTTTGCCGGGGAGATATTTGCTTTAGGAAATATCTGGGTAGAGACAAGTGCTACACATTATGGTCTTCCCTCAAAAGTAACTTTTGAATATTTTCCAGGTGCTTTTAAAGAGACGATAAATGAAGATCAATCTCCTATTTATAAAAAAGGAGCTTTTACATATTTTCTTGATCTTATAAATAAAAGTAGTAGAGAAGAGTTTAGAAAGAAAATTCCAATAGTCCTTGATATGGAACGATATCTTAGATGGAATTCAATAACCTGGCTTTTTGGTACTACACATCCACATTGGGGAGACAACCTTAGATGGTATTATGACTCGACAAGAGGAAAATTCGAACCAATATTATATGATACAAAACCAAGAAGACTTGTTAGAGATAACACCGGTTCTTTTGAGACCATTGAAACGGATATGCTAGCAAAAAGGATAATATCTGAGAATATTGAGTGGCGTCAGAGAAGAAACGAGATACTCTGGGATCTGACTAATGATCCTTCTATGTTTGTGGATAGAATAAGTAGAGATCTATTTAATCAGCTCAAGGACTACCTTTTTAAAGGAGTAGGTTCTGAATATAATTTTAATGCTCTTGAAGAGTTTAATAAACTTGAAAGCTATTTAAAATATAACAGACAGCGAATAAAAGGATTTTTAAATTTTGCAAGACTTTTTGTTCAACCAGAGTTTAAATCTGATTCATGTATTCTTCAAGTAATGCCTGACTCACTATCAAAAATAAAAATAAATTCAATTAGAATCACTTCAAAAAAGAATATAAAAAAATCCGGGAAAATAATGCTTTATTTATTGACTCCGGAGGGAAAAAGAATAGAACCTGAATATAGAATCGGCAAAAAAGATAATGCTTTATTCATCGAATTTAAGGATCTTCAGATATTTAGTAGATTAGAAGAAGATCTCTCACCTATGAAGACTATATATCAAATCGTAATAATAGATAATGAAAACGGATTTATAAAACCCGAAGAATTATCCTTTAAGATAAATGCAACCAATACGTTGAACGATCAGATTATAGATAAATCTTATATCTACATAGGTTCAAATTCAAGTAATAACCACAAGGAAATCGATTCTTTTACTGATGATATTGATATTTCACTAAATAGAAAGGATATTAACCTTAAGTTAAAAGATGATGTTTTGATAATAAAGAAGGGAAGCTATGAAGTGAAAGAAAATCTAATTATTCCTTCAGGATATGATCTTTTGATAGAAAAAGGGGTCAAGTTAAATCTTTATCCAGATGTAAATATAATAGTATATGGTGCTCTTAATATTAAAGGAACAAAGGAAGAACCAGTAGAGATAAAGGCAAAATATTCTGATAGACCTTTTGGGACAGTTGCTTCAATTAATTCGCGGAAGGATTCAGAGGTATCCTATCTTAATATCTCTGGTGGTAATGAAACCAATTATGGTGGTATATTCTTTTCTGGACAGTTTTGTTATTACTGGTCAGATGTAAAAATCTCAAACAGCAAATTTTTACATGCAAATGCTGACGATTCTTTAAATATAAAGAATTCTGATGTCAATGTAAGCTATTGTCTGTTCAAAGATAATAGTTCTGATGCGTTTGACGGTGATTTTATAACCGGTAATGTGGAAAACTGTGATCTCATATCAAATAATGGAGACGGTGTCGATGTATCCGGTTCAAGAATAAAAGTCGTTTCCTGTAAATTTGATAATACCAAAGATAAAGGTATATCAGTTGGCGAGAACACAAATATGTTTATCTTTAACTGTCGATTTACAGAAAATCAGATTGGGGTTGCATCAAAGGATCTTTCGAATACAACGATTTTATACAGTGAATTTGAAGAAAACGAAAAAGCTTTATCTGTTTATCAGAAAAAAGAGATATTTGGACCTTCTAGGATAGATGTATATACATCGGTATTTTCAAAAAACACAAAGGACTTTGATGTTCAAACTGGATCTGAAATAAATGTTGAGAGTTCATTAACGGGAACTAAAAAAAAGAAAGGGCTTAATTTAAAAAACACTTCTGATAAAAATAAAGATGTATTAAGAAATATAGATAATAAAAAAATATCAGAGATCTTATCAAAAAGAACAGGTATGATAATAAATATTAGATCAAAACCTTTGGGAAATATCTTCAAGCCAGGAAGAAAATGAAAAAAAAACCAAGATTTGAAAGAAAATACAGAATATCCAAAACGGAATATTTTAGTATTCTAAACACAATAAGACCTTTTATAGAGGTTGACCCCATTGCTGCTAAAAAAGGAGGGAGATATTTTGTAAGAAGTCTTTACTTTGATTCTTTCGGTTATCATTCCTATAGTGAAAAGGTTGCGGGAGTGAGCGATAGGATAAAATTAAGAATAAGGGCTTATGGAAAAGACTTGAAAGATACAGATATTATATCTTTTGAGATAAAGACAAAACGAGCCGACAAAATAGTAAAATATTCAAGTAAAATATTACCTGATCAATATTTTGATTATCTTGGTAACGGACATCTATCATACTTAGAAGACCCTGTTCTTGAAGAGTTTTTTAGGTTAAAAAACATATATCATCTTGAAGGTGTAATAATCGTTGATTATGAAAGAGATGCTTTCTATGCGAAAGGAGATGATGGGGTAAGAATAACTTTTGATCATGATGTAAGATCAGCGAGTTCAAATAAATTATTTCCAAAAGAGGAAGAAGTAATATTCAGATCAGGTGAACCTCAGGTGGTTGTAATGGAGATAAAGACACAAAAAAGCCACCCATATTGGCTTTCAGATGTTTGTAAACGTTTTGGACTTGATCAGAAACCAAACAGTAAATTTGCACTGGGAATCGAAAATAGTGCAAAGTCTATTTTAAGATAATAATATACTAATTTGACCTTATACTTGACTATATCTTCATTGAGTTGTAATAATTAATCAAAGGACTCATATAAAATAAAAGGTGGACAGAATGGCTAAGACTAAGACTCTTCTTATTGTCGAGTCTCCTGGTAAGATTAAGACTCTAAATAAGATTTTAGGTAATGATTTTGTTGTAAAAGCTTCTTTCGGTCATGTCAGAGACCTTCCAAAGAAGGATTTTGGGCTGAAAATCGATAAAAATGGATTTACTCCGGAATATAAAGTTATGTCTGATAAACGAAAGATCGTGACAGAACTTAAAAGTTATCAAAAGAAAGGCTTTAAGATATTGTTTGCTCCTGACCCTGATAGAGAAGGGGAAGCAATTGCGTGGCATCTTCAGCAGCTTCTTAAAGTCGATGAGAAAGATACTGTTAGAGTCGTATTTAATGCAATAACTCCGTCTGAAGTCATAAAAGGGGTAGAAAACCCTGGTGTCCTTGATATTAATAAAGTAAACGCACAGCAATCCAGAAGAATCCTTGATAGAGTAGTTGGATATATGCTTTCTCCACTTCTATGGAAAAAAGTAGCAAAGAACACTTCTGCAGGAAGAGTCCAGTCAGTTGCACTTCTTTTAGTTGTTAAACGAGAAGATGAAATAGAGAAATTTGAACCTAAAGAATATTTTGTTTTCAAAGCTGATTTTGATGCTGGTGTTCAACTTAAGGATACAAACCTTATAAAGATAGATGGTAAAAAGTTTAAAAAAGAAAATTATAATATGGAAACAGCTCAGCAACTCAAAGAGGCTATTGAAGATAGAAGAGAAGAGTTTGCTATATCTTCTATTGAGAATAAACAAAGAAAAGTAAAATCACCACCTCCATATATAACCAGTACATTGCAGCAGGAAGCCTCAAGATCGCTTGGATTTACTGCAAAAAAAGCGATGATGGTCGCTCAAAGTCTTTATGAAGGTAAATCAATTCGTGGCGAGAATTACGGTCTTATAACCTACATGAGAACTGACTCTATAAGGGTATCTGATGAAGGTAAGAAGATGGCTGAAGATTATATTGTAAAAACATATGGTAAAGAATACAATAGTGGAGCTAGCAAGAAAAAAGCTGGGAAGAAGGGAAAAGTACAGGATGCTCATGAAGCGATAAGACCTACCTATGTATCTCCTGATTTTGAACCTGAAAAGATCAGAAATTTTCTTTCACCCGATGAATTTAGATTATATGACAGAATCTGGAAGAGATTTTTAGCTTCACAGATGAAAGCTGCAATCATAGACGTTGAAGATATAATAATCTCTGATAGTAAATATGATTTCAATGTAAAATTTGAAAAGATTCATTTTGCTGGTTATCAGGCGATTTACAAGACAGAGGATGACAATGTTATCGAACATACCCTTGTCGATATAAAAGAAGGAACAAAGGCTGCTATGGAAAAAGTGGATTTTGAACAGAAATTCACAAAACCACAAGCAAGATATACAGAAGCTTCTCTTATAAAGACCCTTGAAAAAGAAGGTATAGGTCGACCTTCTACATATGCAACTATAGTCAATACAATAATGGTGAGAAACTATGTTAAGAGAGAAAAGAAAAAATTATATCCTACCGATCTTGGTATAGCTATAAACAGTTTGGTATCAGATAACTTCAAGGATATCGTAAATGTCAAATTTACAGCGGAATTTGAGCAGAGACTTGATCAAATAGAAGATGGAGATGTTGACTTTCAGGAAGTATTGAAAGACTTTTACCGAGGATTCCATGCTGATATGGAAAAAGCTAAGGATCTGGAAAAATTAAATATAACAACTGATGTAAAATGCTCGAAATGTGATGCACCAATGCTTCTTAAATTTAAAAAAGGCGATAAATTTCTTGCTTGTTCTCAGTTTCCAAAATGTAGAAATACCGCATCACTTCCAACCGAAAACAGGCTTTTGAAAGCTGATTTTGTAAAAGGTACTGAGGTTCATATACCAGCGGAAGAACTGGAATTTCAGGAACAGGAACAAAAAATACCTGAAGATGCACAGCTTGCCGGAGAAAAATGTGATAAATGTGGTGGCGAGATGATAATCAAAAAAGGTAGATATGGTGAGTTTAAAGCATGCTCCAATTATCCTGATTGTAAAAATACAAAACCTATCCTGAAGACAATAGATACACCTTGTCCTGAGTGTGGTGCACCTATTGCTGTCAGAAGATCAAAAAGAGGAGCAACCTATTATCAGTGTTCTAAAAATCCTGAATGTGAATATTTCTCTTTTAAACTTCCAACTGAGGAAAAATGCGAAAAATGTAAAAAACCTCTTTATAAAAAATCTCCAAAAACAGATGAACTTATATGCACTAATCTTGAATGTGAAAGTGTAGATCCTTCATATAAGAGTTTTATGGAAGGTTATAGATCTAAAAAAAGTTCTGCTAAAAAGACGACTACAAAAAAGAAAGCTGTAAAAAAGAAAAAGACGACTACAAAAAAGAAAAGCGATAAATGATTATGAATAAAGTCATAGTCATCGGAGCTGGTCTTGCAGGATGTGAAGCTGCTATAACTCTCGCTCAAAATGGTTATAAAGTTCAACTTGTTGATATGAAACCGGAAAAGAGATCTCCGGCTCATACCCTTGATGGTCCAGCGGAAATCGTATGTTCAAACTCTCTGGGTGCAGAAGAGATAACTACAGGAGCAGGACTTTTCAAAGAGGAGATGAAGCTTCTTGGAGTGAATCTTCTTGAATTTGCTTATGGATCTAGAGTGGAAGCCGGAAGAGCTTTAGCGGTAGATAGAGATATATTTTCTGAACTTGTAACAAAGAGACTCATTGAACTCGATGTAGATATAGTAAACAAAGAGATCGAAGACTTTCCGATTAAATCGGACAGCCCTGTAATATATGCAACTGGACCTCTTACTTCAGATGGTCTTGCAGCCAATATGCTTGAGTATTTCGGTGAAAAAAAATTCTTCTTTTATGATGCGATAGCTCCTGTTATCTATGAGGATTCTATTGATTATTCAAGAGCATTTATTGGTGGAAGATACCAAACGGATGCAGGTGATTATATTAACTGTCCTATGACACAGGAAGAATACTATAGGTTTTACGAAGCTCTTATAAATGCTGAGCAGCATCCTATGAAAGACTTTGAGAAGAAAAAATTTTTCGAGGGATGTATGCCTGTTGAGGAAATTGCTAGTCGCGGTCCTAAGACTTTAGTGTTTGGACCTATGAGACCGGTTGGATTTGAGCATTATATCGATTATAAGCCTAAAGCAGTACTTCAGCTTAGAAAAGATAATAAAAGTGGAACAATGTACAATATGGTGGGTTTTCAGACAAATCTAAAGTATGGCGAACAAAAAAGAGTTTTCAGACTTATTCCTGGACTTGAAAAAGCAAGGTTTGCCCGACACGGAAGAATGCATAAGAACATATATGTAAATACCCCTGAAAAACTTGATGAACAGCTTAAAGTAAAAGGTTTAAACAACATATATATAGCAGGTCAGCTTACCGGAGTCGAAGGATATCTTGAATCTATATTTACGGGCTGGTATGCAGCAAGATGTATTATTGATAAAAAAAGACCTTTTCTTCCCCTTGATTCTATGTCAGGGGCGCTTATAGACTATATTCTTAATTTTGACGGTAAAAGATTTCAGCCGATGAATGTGAATTTTGGACTTCTACCACCTCCTGCCGATAAGATAAAAGATAAGAAACTAAAAAAGAAGACTATGGCAGAAAGGGCACTTGCTAGCATTGAAAGAGAGATATCTTAAATATATAAAAGATTTTCGTGATTTTCTATCACTTGAAAAAAACAGATCTGCACTTACATTAAAAGCATATTCTGCAGATGTTTTTAGATTTCTTGAATGGCTTGAAGAAAAATCACTTGATATTGACTGCTTGAAACCTGTTCATTTTAGAGCTTTTATGTCGTTTCTTCAGAGAAACGGTAACAGCCCACGAAGTGTTGGCAGGAATATTTCCTCGATACATACCTTCTTTAAGTATCTAAAAAGACAGAACTTTATAAGTTCAGATTCGTCTTCAGTTATAAGTCTTCCTAAATTAAAAAAGAGTCTGCCGAAATTTGTTCATCATTATGAAATAGATGAACTTCTTTCTATTCCTGATACAAATACATTTTTAGGTGTTAGAGACAGACTTATCTTCGAACTCTTATATGCAACTGGTATCAGGGTAAGTGAACTTGTAAATCTTGA
>PKTG01000047.1 GCA_002869225.1 Candidatus Muiribacterium halophilum
GTATTAGAATCAGTCTCAAATAAAACCGTTTTATCCTTTTTTACTTTATCTCCGTTTTTTACCATTATCTGTGTTATAACACCAGGCAATTCCGGTGATACTAATGCAGTATTGGATGAATATACATTGGCAGGGATCGACAGACTCTGTTCAATCTGCTTTTCTTCTAATGAGACAACATTTACAAGTATTTTCTTTCCCTCAGTCTCTTTTATTTTCTGCTTACATCCAACAAACAATAGAAGAGAAACAACACATACCAGCGACAAAATTCTTTTTTTCATTCTTTTCCTCCATTCATTTTTTTTCTGCAAGTTCACACAGATCAAGTAGTTTATTTTTAAGGTCTTCTTTACCGCAATACAATGTTGTATCTACACCAAGTGAGTCGACAAACATCCTGCCATCTAAAGAAAAGAGTATTATCTTTGTAAGAACAGGATCCAGACCATTCTCAATATATTCGTTCATCTCTTTTTTTAATTCTTCCTTTAATGAAGACACTAATTTTGGTTCGTTTACAAGTACACCTATAACAGCTGGAAATAATCTTTTGATCTTTCCATCCTCTGAAAGTCTTGCTATCACATGTGCCTTTAAATCTCTTGAAGGAGTATTTGGTAGAGTCTCTTTGATAATAGCTCTCTTCTCGTTTATTCTTTTTTTTGCTCTAAGGATCATTGATTCAAGTAGATTCTGTTTGTTTGGAAAATGGTATAATAAACCACCTTTGCTGACTCCAGCTCTTTTTGCCACCTCATTTAATGTAAGATGTGCTGCACCTATATCTATACATATCTGTTCAGCAGAGTCGAGTATATTATCTTTCATATCAATTGACATGTCTACCTCCTGATATACTTTACCGTCCGGTCGGTACAGTTTGATTTTATTTTTTTTCCTAAAAAAAGTCAAGTCTTCCAATTTCTAAAATTTCGTGTAATATTCCTATATGACATCAATTTATGATAAGAAGATAAGTAAACAGATATTTTCGCTTGCATTCCCTACCTGGATAGCTTTTTTATCAAAAGATCTCTTAGGTATAGCAGATATGCTTTTCGTCTCCCGTTTAGGAGCAAAATCTATTGCTGCGGTAAGTTTAAGCGGTATTATTCTTGGGATAATTTTTATGATGGGACATGGTATATCAAGTGGTACTGTTGCACTTGTCTCTCAGGCTGTTGGCAGAAAGGATAAGGAAGGTTCTAAATTATATGCCTCGCAGAGTATTTCACTTAGTTTTATAACAGGTCTAGTAATATCTATTATTTGTATCCCTTTTTCTGATCATATAATATCAGCAGTGGGTGGTAAGGGTGAAGTAATTACATTAGGCAGTTCCTATTTATCTATAATAGCATTGGTTGCACCTGTTCTTCTTATGCTGGTATCAATGGAGACCAGTATCAGAGGAAACAACGATGCAAAGACACCTTTTAAGTCAATGCTTATTGCAAATGTTGTAAATATAGTTCTCGATCCTATACTGATCTATGGATGGTTTGGATTTCCTGAATTTGGTGTAAACGGTTCTGCTATAGCTACGATGATAGCTATTATTGTGGCGTTTTGTATACTAACTTATTCAATATTAATAGGAAAACATAAGAATAATATTGTAAATTCAAAGGAGTTTATACCAAAACCATTGATATTCAAAAAAATCTTCAATATCGGTATCTTCTCATCAGGAAAGATGTTTATCATGAATATCTTCGGACTGTTTTTTATGAGACTGGTATCATCCTTTGGAACGGTCGCACTTGCTGCTTTCGGAATCGGTCTTAGATTAAGGATAATGATCTTTGGTCCTTCAATGGGTTTTGGAGTAGCATCTTCAGTACTAACAGGACAGTTTATAGGTGCTAAAAGACCTGATAAGGCAAAGACCGCGATTATTCAGACGACTTTCTCTATAATAATAATCTGTCTTATCTTTAATTTTCTCTTTTTCTTTTTTGCAAGAGATATAATCTCGTGGTTCTCTAGCGAACCTGATATCTTAAAAGCAGGCATCACTTTTTTAAGATGGTTTTCGTTCTCTTTTATTTTTCTATGATCCTCTTTGGTATTAGGAAGAGCAATGGATGGAGCTGGATACACAAAGATGCCAATGATCATACATGCAGTAGCATTAATATTAATCGGTCTTCCACTTGGATATTATCTCGCTTCCACCACACTTGGTCTCAGAGGAATATGGCTATCAATTGTGATTTCTAACGCTATTATGACATTATTATTAGTTCTTGATATTAGCAGAGGGAAATGGATAAATAGAATATGTTGATTTAATTTCTATGAATTAAATTCCTTATCTCTAATACTTATAGCATTATTAACTACTTTAGTTAAAAAGATGATACCTACTATTGAAGAAACTATAAAAGCAAAAGTCCTTGATAAGTAAATGCCTTTCAATCCTAAATATGCAGAAAGTATATAAGCCAAAGGTAAATAAATTATTATCATCTGCAATAGATTCATAAAAGAAGCCAGTAAAGGTCTCCTGAAGACATTGAGTACACCTGCAACCACCATAACTATTCCATAAAATCCGTATCCTGGTGAAACCAGTCTCATATACATTGAAGCGGAATCGACAACTTCCTGACTTGGGTTAAATATAGCCGCGATCTTATCTGAGAATAGAAAGAGGAATAAATATATAGATATTCCACATAAAATGGAATATATCCAGGAAAAATGAATCGCTTTTTTAACTCTATCTAATTTTCCCGCTCCAAGGTTCTGACCTGTAAACGGAGCTATGACTGAACCTACATCAAATATTGGAAGTAAAATAAAGAACTCGACTCTTGATGCGACTCCAAATCCAGCTACTGCAGCTGTACCATATCCAGCGACCATCCTTGTTATAAATCCATTAGCAAGAGGCATAACTATTCTTGTAAAAGCTTCAGGTACACCAATATATAGAATCTTTTTCCAGGATTCTATAATTACCGATAGACTTTTATATTTAAGACAGAGTATCTTTTCTCTGAAGATAAGTATATTTAAGGAGACAATACATGTTGTTGATCTTGCTATAACAGTTGCAAGTGCTGCACCTCTGATTCCCATTTCCGGAAATATCGATATGCCAAAAATCAGTAATGGATCGAGAATCACATTTACAATACCAGATACAGACATTATTATTGCAGGACTTTTTGTATCTCCTGTGGCTCTAATAACATTATTTCCCACCATAGGTATTACAACAAAACCGGCTCCCAGATACCAGATCTTCATATACTGAGTAACAAGTTCAAGCACCTTTCCTTTTGCACCAAGTAATGTAAAAAGCGGAACTATTGTAAAATATCCTGCAATAGAAAATATTACAGCTATAATAACTGCAAGAAGCAGGACATCAGAGGTCAATCTTTTTACTGTTGAGTTGTCACCGCTTCCAATAGCAGTTGATACAAGAGAAGATGCTCCTATGCCAAGACCAAATGCCAGACTTGCAAGAATCGAGACTACCGGAAAAGTAAAGGAAATAGCAGCCAGTTCTATCTTACCGAGTTTTCCGACAAAAAAAGTATCGGCAAGATTATACATAACTATTGAGAACATTCCAAAAAGCATTGGAAATGCTAATCTTATAATAGTTCCAAAAACACTACCTTCCGTTAACTTAGCTTTTGCCATTTGATTACCTTAATAAAAAAAGAGACAAACATCAAGTCTGTCTCTTTTTTATTTTTTTAAAAAATATATTTTTATCTATTTGTTCTTCTAACTGGTAATACTACAGGGTAATATGATCTAATAACAGGTCTTTTTAATAATCTTTTTCTACTTGAAGAATTATCAACAGCCCACCATTTTCCATAGACATCTCTTTCTACTATAACTCCAACATGTCTAGCTCTATCACCACTTCTTCTTGTCCAGAACACAACATCTCCTGGCTCATACATCCTATTCCTGATTTTTCTCCATCCAAGTTCATCAAAATAATTCTGCATATATGGGCAATATAGTATCTGTCTATTATAACCAACATTTGAATTTCTGAGTATAGCACTTACAGTAGCAGCACATGCTAGGTTTCCGTATTCTGTTGCGGAGTTATAGCAATCTATTCCGTATATAACATCTGCTTGACCAACTACACCTAAAGCCTTTTGTACGATCCTTTGCTGACCTGAACTAATATTTGCACTGTTTGAGGATACTCCAGTCAATAGACTTGAGAAAATATATCCTTTTCTTCCATCAGGTATTATGACTTCTGACCAGTCGTTTTCATCATTTAAGACCTGAACCATCTGACCTCTTGAAAGAGTAGCTATCTTAGTATTATTTGTTCCAGGTCCTGATCTGACATTAGCACCACTTACATTTATATATGCTTCTACCTTATCATCAGTATCACCGTTATCTGAAGGTTGATCTGAATCATCATCGTCTCCATCGTTATTTGGTTCGGAAATGACTTCAATTAGAGTATTAAAACAATATCCTTCCTGATTATCAGATAATTTTATCTTATACCAATTGCTATCAGTTGATAAAAGTTCTACAACATCTCCTCTATGAAGTGTAACAATAATTCTATAATTTGTTGATGGTCCTGTTCTTATATTAACTGCAGAAGCACTTATTCTACCCATTGGAACAGGAGTGTCATCGTCGTCATCATCATCTCCTGGTTGATCCGGTTCATCTGTATGATCATCCTGAATTATATTAATAAGGTTATGATGACAATAACCGGTTCTACCATCTTCCATCTTTATTCTATACCAATTTCCATCGGTAGCAAGTATAGTTACAATATCTCCTCTTCTAAGAGTGGTTATTCTTGAATACGAAGTTGATGGACCTTTTCTTATATTTGCTGAAGCAACACTTATTCTTCCTCTTTGCTCTGAACCATCATCATCTACTGTTACAAGGTTGCAATGTATAAAAGCATGGCTGTTTTCATAGTATTCAATAAAGTACCAATCGCCGGTCTTTCCAATTATCTTAATCTGTGCCCCTCTTCTAAGAGCTCTTATCACCTCATAATTTGTACCAGGACCTCTTCTTATATTTGCTATCGAAGCACTAACTACTGCCTGAAGGTCAAGTTCCTGATAATCAGGTACGATAACTTCATCCTGTAGTACAAGTAATGAATGATAAATATATCCATTTTTATCATTTTCCATACGGATGTAATACCAATTACCATTTTTCTCAAGAATCTGAACTCTATCTCCGTTTGAAAGAGAAGCGATCACATGATATGAACTTGATGGTCCACTTCTAACATTGGCATTACCATTGACTTTTACAATTCCTGTAGCTTGATATTGTTCCTGCGGAGCTCTTGAAAATTCTCGTTCCAATCCCTGCTGTGGCATCATAACTTCATCGATTATTGTGTTTAATATATCGATAAGTTCATCATAACTTGCTTCTGTGCTTTCTTCGGTCAAAGGACTTCTTGATACATTTGAAAAGATCCTACCCATCTGATTAAGAAGACTATCTAAATATTCTTTTCTTTCACCAACCATTACATCTGGATTTTCTTCGTTCATCTTCTGAATATAATCAAGTACTTCAAAAAGAATATCTTCATCGTATATCTCTTCCTCGACCTCCATATCAGGTTTGACATTTCCTCTTGTTTGCTGAGGCTGTTCTGAGTACCGGTAAATAAACCGTTCTGAATACTGAGTATCTCTTGTGAGCATCTTAGTACCTTTTTTGAGAGTCTCAAGTTTTTCCTCGATCGTCATTCCGAAAGTATTTATTGTAAGACTTGTTAGAAAGAGTAAGACAATAAGTATTGATAATAATTTCTTCATAATACACACTCCCTTTAATTTAACTATAAATTAATTATAAAAGATGTTTATGGAGTATTCAATAGTTTTCTGGGACATAAAAAAAAAGCTGCCTCATAAGAGACAGCTTTTCGTGATTTGTTTTAATTAAGCTTTCTGTACGTTTACAGCCTGAAGACCTTTTTCGCCTTCTTCTACTTCGTAAGATACTTCCTGGCCTTCTGTAAGACTTTTAAAACCATCTTCGTTGATAGCTTTGAAATGTACGAATACATCCTTGTCATCTTCACCAGTTATAAAACCATAACCTTTTGCGTCGTTAAACCATTTTACTTTACCTTTCATGTTGCCTCCCTAAAGGATTTTAATATTGTAGCTTTTAGCTCTTGGGAGGAACACAATCGATCTTTTTGAACCTTTTGCCTCTCACAACCCTTGACGCTTAAAACTAACTATTCCATTATAATGCTTTTTTTTACTATGTCAAGCAATTATTGATTTTTTTATTTTTTTATCGTATCATTATATTATAATATTTTAATAGGAGGATACTTATGAAGACAGATATTCTTATTATAGGCGGAGGTCCAGTAGGTATTACAGTAACAAAAACTTTAAAAAAGTTAGATCAATCAATTGATATAACTATGTTAAGACCGGAAGACAACTCAGTTATTTATTGTGCGATACCATATGTAATAGAAGGACTTATGGATATTGATAAGATAAAGAAAAAAGATGAACTAGTCACCGGAACAGGTGCAAGATTAATCAGAGATAAAGCTATTAGTGCGGATTTCAACAATAAGATGATCACAACTAAAACTGGTGAGACCCTTAAATATAACAGATTAATAATAGCTACAGGAGCAAGTCCAATACTTCCTCCAATACCAGGAATAGATAAAAAAAATATTTTTACTGTAAAGACAATAGAGGATACAAAAAAGATACTCGATTCACTCGGTCCATGTGACGGAAAAGCCGTTGTAGTAGGAGCTGGCGCGATTGGTATTGAGCAGGCATTAGCTTATAGAAGTAGAGGGATTAAGACAGTGTTAATAGATATGGCGACCCATCCCCTTCCAAATATGCTAGATAAAGATTTTGGGGAAATAGCGAAAACCGAATTATTATCAGAAGAAATAGATGTCAGACTTAATGTATCAGTAAAAAGTCTTGTAGGAAAAGACTTTGTTGAAAAAGTCATACTATCTGATGATTCTTCCATATCTTTGGATACTGGAAAGGATTTTGTGGTATTTGCTGTTGGTATGAGACCAAATATTGAACTGTTTAAAGATAGCGGTCTTGAAATAGCAAAAGATGGAATAATAGTAAATGAAAAAATGAAAACAAATATAAAAGATGTATATGCTGCAGGAGATGTTGTATCTTTTCATTCCTTTATCGATAGAAAAAATCTATCCGGTAAATTAGCTACTAACGCAGTTCCAATGGGGAAAGTACTCGCCAGAAATATATTAGGTAAAAAATCGATCTATGATGGTTTCATAAATGGAGCTGCTACGGTAGTAGGTAAAAAAAGATTCGGTGGAACAGGTTTCACATCCGAACTAGCAAAAAAACGTGGATTTGATATTTTGATTGGATATGGTGAGACAACATCAAGATTTCCTATAATGCCTGATGCCAAAACGCTTCATGTTAAAATAATTTCCGATATTAAAGGTAATATTATTGGTGGACAGGTAGTTGGTAGCGAAGCTGTTGCTGAAAGGATCGATGTTATTTCAACATTTATTCAAAACAAATTGAACGTGTATGATATGTCGAAGCTATCCTATAGTGCACAGCCCTGGCAGACATTCTTCCCTGCAAGAAATGCAATAGTACAGGCAGCTGAGGAAATAATAGATAA
>PKTG01000116.1 GCA_002869225.1 Candidatus Muiribacterium halophilum
AAATTTTTCCAACAAAAAATAAAATTTATACGTTAATATGTTGACAAGATTTTTATAATTATATAAGGTTACGATTACCGACCGGTCGGTAAGTCGAAGCTTTATATAATTTTTTAAAGGTATAAACGATGAAAAACAGAATATTTGAAAAATTTATAGAACTTTCTTTTGAGGATAGTGTTAACAATGTTAGCCTATCAAAGCTTGCTAAATCTTTAGGAATGAGCAAACCTAATCTATATACATATTTTGATAGTAAAGATGCCCTTATATTTGAGATGATCGATAGCAGAATGGCTGGAAAGTTAGAGATTTTAAAGAGTGTATTAGAAGAGAAAAAGAGCCCAACAGAAAGATTAAAAAAGGTTATTGATAAGATCATAGAAAATTATGTTGAAGATACAAAATATTGGGTAGTTTTTAATCAGGTCATAATGACTATGATTCTCAAAAGCGAAAAAAAACTTGAGAATCTAAAAAAAAGAAAAGCTAGTGTTAAAGGAATATTCACTGAACTTTTAAAACAGGGAAAAGAATCAGGAGAGTTTAGAGAAGATCTTGATGAAAATAAAACAGCAATGCTTGTATTCGGAATGTTAAGCCCAGTCTTAAAGAGAAATATGTGTGACCTTGAGGAAGGAATTGATCATAAAGAGATATCAAATATGATAATAAGTATTTTATTTAATGGTATAAAAAATAGGAGGACCGTATGAAGTTAAAATATTTTTTGATCTTTGTTATTTGTTTCACGTTATTAACAAATGCTTTTTCGTTAAAGCAATTACTTGATCTGACAACTAAAACCAATCCAAGTCTGGATATACTAAAACTGACCAGAGAAAACTCTTATATGGATAGGAAAAAGACGGCGAACACGCTTTTGCCTAATCTTACCCTTAGTTATACCAAAAATGAAGAAAAGGCTGATACAGCTGGAGCTAATGCAATGGGAGCGGATCTTTTTACTCTTTCATTATCACAGACATATCCGGGACTTTTTAAAGTATCATTGCTTTCGGATAAATTAGCTTCTTTAAAGAAACAAAAGTCAGACCTTAATTATATTGAAGGTGAGAATGGTATATATTTCAAGGCTTGTAAATATTATTTTAATATAATAAAAATGATTAATACCGTAGCTGTGCATAAACAAAACGAGTTTCTTATAAATGAACTTCTTAAAGTGACAAAGATAAATGAGGAAGCAGGTTCAGGATTATACAGTGATGTTCTTAGAGTTGAAGCACAGAAGATATCAATTCAAGTTCAGTTGATGCAATCCGAAAATAGTCTTAGAAATCAGGTTCATGAACTCAATGCTTTCCTAAACGGAAATATACAGGAAATAGTTGATATGATGGAAACTCTTATGAATCAGGAGTATAGCGAAGGAATGATGATGCCTTCATATAAATTTAACATTCAGAAGATCGATATAGAAAAAGCTATTAAAGAGCTTGATAATCTTCCGCAGATAGCACTACTAAAAAAGGATATGGAAATAGCTTATAAAGCTCTTGAAATTGCAAAATCATCGTATCTTCCAGCTGTTGTCCTTACTGGAAGTAAGAGAGATGTTGAAAAAACAGATATTCCTACTATAACTGATACAGAATACTCATACTCTGTGACTTTATCATCTCCACTTTATGATAGTGGTGATACAGGTCTCAATATTAAAGTAGCGAACAATACATATAAGATGGCTAAGAAAAACTATGAATATCAGAGAAGACTTGAAGAAAATAAGCTCAGAAGTTTTTATAGAGATTATCTTGAGGCAGTAAATAGATTAGCTGCAGTTGAAAAAGCATCTGAACATGCTGATGAGAATATGAGATTGGTTAAAGAAAGATTTGAGCAGGGTTCAGCAAGTGTTATAGAGCTTATCGATGCTCAGGTCCTTAAAAGTTATGCTAAATTAAATGAAATAAATGCTTTTTATGATGAAAGAGTTAGACTTGCTACATATTATTACAATATTAATGAAAAAGATCAGTTTTGGAGGCTAGCGGATGAAAAATAAAATATTTAAATTACTATCTCTTGTTATTGTTATCTCATTGATTATCGGATGTCAGTCCCCTGGAGATAAAAAAGGTGAAGTCAAAAATATAGAGGAAAACACAACACCTGTTAGAGCTATGATGCCAGAAAAAGGTGATATTAGTTCAAGTATTCATTTCAATGGTGAAGTAAAAGCTTTTGGTGAATATTATCTAATGGCTAAGATATCTGAAAGAATAGTCAAGATAAATGTGAAAAATGGTCAGCGTGTCCATAAAGGCGATATTCTATTTCTTCTTGATCAGAGTAGTTTTCAGGAAACTTTAAATCAAGCTGAAGCAGCCCTTGATACTGCAAGATCGAAGTTTGAGACAGCACAGAAAGATCTTGAAAGAAATAAGGTCTTATATAATAAAAAAGTAATCAATGAAAAATCTTTTGATAATGCAAAGGATATGACTGAAGCAGCAGAAAACGGTCTGAGACAGACTGAAGCATCATATAGACTTGCCAAGGAAAATTTTGATAATACTATGATAAAAGCTCCTGTTGATGGATTTTTTGTTGATTCATCAGGTGATATAGGACAGGTAGTAAACCCTGGTTTTATGTTTGGTAGAGTCCTTGCTCCTGAAAAGATCATAGTAGAAGCCTGGGTATCTAGAAAACAGGTACAGAAAATAAAAGAAGGACAGGCTTGTATATCAGAAAAAGTAAGAGGTGAAGTCCTTTCTGTTAATACATCAGCTGATAGAAATACTAGAAACTATCTTGTGAAGATGGTTTTTGAAAACAAAGACAACATATTTTCAGTAAACTCATTTATCAGTGGTGAAATAATGACTTCCACTTTTTACAATGTTCCTCTTATAACAGAAGATGCTGTACTTTATGATAAAGATGGCTATTTCCTATTTGTTGCTGAAAACGGAAAGGCAATAAAAAAAAGAATTGAAGTGAAGGCGAGAAATAATAATTTTTATTATTCAGATCAGATAACAAGTGATGATATGATAATCTATTCCGGACAAGCTGTTTTATCAGGTGGAGAAAAAGTGAAAGTACTAACTGATAAACAGGGGGAAATATGAGTTTACCTGAATTATCGATAAAAAAACCTATTACTATTCTAATGATAGTTGTAGCACTATTTTTTATTGGATATCTATCGCTTAATGCACTTAATATTGATCTGTTTCCTAATATCGATTTTCCTGTAGCTTTTATTCAGGCGGTATATCCTGGAGTGGATCCGGCAGAGATGGAAAATATTGTTACAATACCAATTGAGGATGAGATCAGTACGGTCTCAAATATCGATAAGATAGATTCGTATTCTGTAGAAGGATTTTCTCAGATAGTCGTTCAGTTCAAATGGGGACAGGATATAGATTTTGGTGCAATTGATTTAAGGGAAAAGACAGATATAGCAAAAAGAGAACTTCCAAGAGATATTGAGAATGTTACGGTATCTAAATTTGATATTAACTCTCAACCCGTGATGTCAATCTCTGTTTCAGGTGGAACAAATCTTGTCGATCTTAGAACTATAGTTGATGAAGAGGTAAAACCTGCAATTGAAAGAGTTGAAGGTGTGGGTGCAGCTGAAGTAAGTGGTGGACTTGAAAGAGAGATCCATGTAAATGTAAATCCGGATCTTCTGGAAGAACTTGGAATTCCTATTGGGGATATAGTAAAAGCACTTTCTTCAGATAATATGAATGTTCCATCAGGTGACCTTACGGATGGACAGTTTAAGTATCTTATTAGAACCGAAGGTGAAGTTGAAGATGTAAGAGAGATAGGTAATATTCCGGTCAAACAGATTGGTCCTGCAATCATTAAAATATCTGATGTAGCTCAAGTCGTTGATACATATAAAGATATTACAAGTATTGGAAGAATGAACGGAAAACCATCTGTTAATATCTCGATAAAAAAAGAAAGTGGTGCCAACCCTGTTGAAGTATCTGATGGTGTTCAGGCCGCTTTAAAGGATCTTAAGAAAAACAGGTTCAAAGATCTTGAATTTGCAATAGGAAGAGATGGTTCTGACTTTATTAGAGATTCTATAAATATGGTTAAATCAAACGCTTTGACCGGAGCACTTCTTGCTACGATAGTACTTTTTTTATTCCTGAAAAACTTTAGAAGTACTATAATTATCGCAATTGCGATACCAGTATCTATAATAGCAACATTTTCAATGATGTATTTAAAAGAAGGTATGACATTAAATCTTATGACTTTGGGTGGACTCGCCCTGGGAATAGGAATGCTACTTGATAACTCAATCGTTGTGCTTGAGAATGTATACAGACATTTTGTTGAAAATCCAAATAAAGATAATGAAGTAAATTCAAAAGAAGGTTCAGAAGAAGTATCTATGCCGGTTCTTGCATCAACATTGACTACAATAGCGGTTTTTGCTCCAATAGGTTTTGTTCCTGATGTAGTTGGAGAGATTTTTTTTAATCTATCACTCTCAATAGTCTTTGCATTGATATCATCTTATTTTGTAGCTTTTACAGTAATACCAGCACTTAGTGCAAGGTTCTTAAAAGTTGGAAGTAATGAGAAAGAATCCAAAGAACCACTTTTTGGAAAGATAAAAGAGATCTATTCTAAATTTTTATACTGGATAATATCATCAAAAAAGAGACTTGGTATATACTTTGTTTCAGTTATCGCATGTTTTTTTATATCTATATTGTTATTCCCACCATCTGAATTCTTTCCGAAGATGGATAGAGGGATGTTTACTATAGATGTAAAACTTGCTGAGGGTACGACAATTGAGAAAGTAGATAAAGTCTGTAAGAGTATAGAAAAGCAACTTGGCGAGATAAAAGAAGTCCAAAAAGTTGTAACTAGTATCAGCTTGGGTTCTGCTAATTTCCTCATTACTATGTCCCCGGTAGACGAGAGAAATATAACAACTGAATATGCTATGAACGTTATGAGAGAAAAAGTAAAAGAGATACCTAATATAAAAGAGATATCATTTTCTGAACCAAAGATGGGACCTGGTGGTGGAAAACCTATACAGATAAATGTGTACGGTGAAGAATTTGATAAGATCGAATTTTATTGTAAGGAAATATACAATAAGATCAAAGATGTTGATGGTCTTAAGGATCTTACAGACGGTGTTAATCGTGGTAGACCTGAAGTCAAGATTCACATCAACAGGGATAAGATAAGAGATCTCGGATTTAATCTTTCTGAGATAGCTATGGCTGTAAGAACATCAGTCTATGGTTCTATTGCTAGTAAATTTAAGGAATTTAATAAAGAGTTTGATATAAGAGTAAAACTTGAAGATAAATATACTGATTCTGTGAAGAAACTCCAAAATCTTAGAATATTACATAAGGGAAAAGTATTTGTCCTTTCCGATGTAGCTGATCTTGATCTTTCTTATGGTTATACTTCAATTGAAAGAAAAGATAAAAGAAGAAAGCTTACTGTTGAGTCTGATCTATCAGGAAGACCAATGGGTGCTATTATTAAAGAGATCATGCCAAAACTTAAAGAAATAAATTTTGAGCCAGGATATTCAGCAGAGTTTGGTGGAGATGAAGAGGATAGAAAAAAAGCTTTCATAAACCTTGGAATAGCACTTATTGCGGCTATATTCCTGGTTTATATGATTATGGCTTCGCAGTTTGAATCACTGGTCGAACCTTTTATAATCATGTTTACGATACCTCTTTCAGTTATTGGTGTTGTTTTATTCCTAAATATTTTTAACTTCTCGTTTTCTGTTACCGCGATCATTGGGATTATTATGCTTGCCGGAATAGTTGTTAACAATGGAATTCTTCTTGTTGATTATATAAATCTCTTAAGGAAGAGTGGAACAGGTTCGATGAACGATGCTATTATTTCAGCAGGACTTATTAGAATAAGACCAATCTTTATGACAGCATCTACTACGATACTTGGTATGCTTCCTCTTGCTCTTGGAATAGGTGCAGGTTCAGACTTTTATCAGCCACTTGCTATAACGGTTGTCGGTGGACTTGTATTTTCTACATTCCTGACCTTAACTTTTATTCCAGTAACATATATAATTGTAGAAGGAATTAGAGAATATTTTAAAAACTTTTTTAACAGAGTTTTCAAAAAAGCGAGGGTTTGATGAAAAAATTATTAGTTTTCTTTTTAATAATAGGGGTTATATTATTTGGAGTTAAATTTGGTCTTGATTATTATCTTAGTAATAGATTTTCAAGTGATGTTGAGAAATATCTTTCAGATTCACTTGGAACTAAGGTTAGTATAGATAATATATCTACAAATATAATATCATCAGTTGCTGTAAACAATGTTTCTATAACTGAACCGGGAACTGATGATTTATTTGCTTCAGTAAAAAAAGCAAAAGCTAGTTATGACCTCAGTGATGTTCTTAAAAAGAAGCTAAATATCTCAAATATTGATATATATGATACTTTTGTCAATGTTGTGAGATATAAAAATAATAATTTTAATTTTGATAAGTTTAAAAATCTGGTTATGGATTTTTCAGTCTTTCCAGATAACAGAATCTATGCAGCTGAGATTGATAAGACAAAAAAAACTGGTTTTAAAGTAAATGTCAATAAAGTGAAAGCTGAAAATATGGTTCTTGCATATAATGATAAAAAAGCAAATCAAAGTGTTAAGACAGGATCGATCAATGCTAATGCTACGATCGATCCTTTGGACTTTGATGTTAATGGTACTCTCTTTAATAAGGAAAAAATTAATATTAAAGGAAAAAAAGAGGGAGAGGCGATAAAAGCTGATATATCTCTTTATGGTCTTGATGTAACAAAATATAAAGCTTTTTATGATGAGTTCATAAAAGGATACGATCTTGTAATACATCCATCTGTAATAGATGTCAAAGGAACAGTTACAGCCGGGAAAAAATTAGAGTATGATATTGATGCATTAATTAGAAGAATGCAGGTTAACTACTCAGGTATCGATTTTTTGATAGTAAATCAGAATATTAATATTAAAGATAAACTGATAACTCTAAAAGATTTTAATGTTGATATTAAAATTAAAAACAAAAAAGTTTCTTCGGTAAAGCTCAATGGAACTTTTAAAGATTTCAATGAACTCAAGGCTACTTTTGATGCAAAGCTTTTTGAGGCTGATTTTATGAAACTCTTTGATGTTCTCAGGCAGGAGATGAAAACAAAAGGTGGTACTTTAAAAGGAAGCATTGATATGAACATCAAAGATGATCTTTTGAAGATGAATGCAAAAGGTAATATTCCAAATTTGGAATATGCTTTTATAACTGAAGATAAAAAAAAAATCCGATTTCCGGGTAGTAATGTAAAAATATCAACAAATATGAAGAACATGAAATTTGATGTTCTTGCTTCAGGCAATATTTTTAAAGGTTCTTTTAATGTTGATGGAGTTTTAAATGTAAAAAAAGACCTTTTTATGTCAGCTAATTTCAAAGCAGCTAAACTATCTGGTCTGGAATTTCTAAAGTTAAATAAGATGGATAAGATACCAGTACATGGAGAATTAGAAGGAGATTTTAAACTAACCGGCAAGAACTTTGACATAAAAACGTTTGCTGGAAACGGAAATCTTAAATTAACAAAGGCAGTGTATAATACAATGGGTCTTGGTTCACTTATTCAAAAATCTGGAAATGATAAACTAAAAGAACTGACAATGAAAGATATATCTACAAAAGTCACACTTAAAGATGAGAGGTTTAGCTTTAGTAAGATCGAAGGTACTGGTGATGAGTTTAATGTTGACGGTGGTGGAAGTGTTGGTCTTGATATGGGAATGGATTTTTCTGTTAATCTAAAGCCGGTAATCAAATATTTAGAGAATTCATCTTTAGGTAAATATATTACTAAGGATGATGTAATAATTATAAAGTTTATTGGTACTGTATTTGAACCTGACGTGAAGACTAATATTGATGATCTTTTTAAAGCTAAGGTAAAGGATAAGCTAAAAGATAAACTCGAGGATAAAGCAAAAGATTTGCTCAAAAAGCTTTTCTGATTTTACCTTTAAAGGTACTGTGTTTCTAAAAAAATAGTTGATCATTCCAACCCTAATTCCTAAATCCTAACCCCTAATCCCTGCTCCTATAACGTTTGTCCACTTCACAAATGAAAATTAATTAAAAAACTAAAAGATTTTGTCTTAATCAGAATTTTAGTCTATAATATAAAAATGTAATAAATACAAAAAAAGGGTATATTAATGGGAAAAAAAATCTTTTTTATTTTAATACTATTTTTATTTTCTTTTTATTCATGGTCTCTTGAAGATTTATCTGTACATGGTTTTATAAGTCAAGGATTTATGAAAAGTGACAAAAACAATTATCTTACTAATTCTTCAAATGGTTCTTACGAATTTATGGAGACTGGAATAAATTTTAATAAAGCTTTGAATGATAAGACTTATATAGGATTACAGATATTTGCTAGAGACCTGGGAGATCAAGGAAATAATAAATTTGTATTAGATTGGGGATTTGCTGATTATTCTATTGATAGCTATTCTGGAATAAGAATTGGTAAGTTTAAGAGGACCCTTGGTTTGTATAACGTTGAAAGAGATGTGGATCTGCTCAGAAATGTCATTCTTCTTCCTCAAAGCGTTTATGATGAGGGTATGAGACCTTTTATGAATTCATCACAGGGTATTGAATTTTATAAAAATAATTATACAAAAAACAAAGGAAACTTTGAATTTCAAATACATTCAGGAACAGTAAATGTTCCTTCGGATTCATCATATCTGAAAAGTGTTGTTGGAACGCTTACTAAAAGTGGACTTAGATTATCAGATTTTAGTGAGACAATATATTCTGATACTTCTTTGGGTTTAAAATGGAGCACGCCGGTTGATGGATTAACAACTGCATTTTCGTATGGTACATCAGATGGAGATATTATAGCATCGGTTGATGCTACCGCACTTAGGGTGACGGCTATCCCGGCACTTGTAGCTGCTGCAAATTTACTGGAAGCCTCAAAACAGAAATTTAATGTCGATTTTGGTAAGATAAGCACGGCATCAATTGAGTATAAATGGGATGAGTATACATTTTCTTATGAAAGATATCGTTTTGATGCATCTCTTGTGATACCTGTCTTAAATCTAACTGAAAGTATGCAGAATCTTGGTTATTATTCAATGATCTCAAAACAAATTAACGATAAGACTGCTTTATCAATATACTCTTCTGATTTTTATAAAAATAAAGATATAAGAGATGACCCTTCACTTTATCAAAAAGATTTTTGTATTTCTTTAAGATTTGATATTGACGAAAATCTTTTGTTTAAAGCTGAATATCATGATATGGAAGGGTATTATCATTGTTATGATTTCCTGAATCCATCTGGATATAGCAAAGATTGGAACTTCATAGCACTCAAAATCACAGTATCTTTTTGATTTAACAAAAAGATGCTGTGATGTAAGCAATCCTGCAGATTTAGTAAGCACTCAATTCTTTCGTTAGTAAACGCTCTTCGGTCTAGTAAGTTTTTTCAACAACTAACCTCTCATTAAATACCGCAGGGTCAGTCTGAGCTTTTCCAGGTTTAAGTTTAGGATCAGCCACTCCCTGTGTTGCTAACTAGGACTCAACAGAGTCTGCTCCCTGTTTTTTATCATATTCACTAACGCATTATTTTTATATAAAAATTAAAGTTCTACTTTAAGTTTATCGATAGAACTATAGAAGAGAAGCGGTAAAAAGAAAACATTAAAACTTAAAGTCTCAGTTGCCGATGAATGATATAGAAAAATAAAAATTTGCATTGAGAGAGGAGAGGGTTTATGGCAATTTTTGATTATAAGGAAATCTTAAGACAGAAACTTTGTCAGGAACGATCAAAGAGCTATGAGATAAACACTCGTTTAAGTTCTTATCCTGTAGTATCAGAATATCTAAACTCATCAGAAGAGGAGCAGTATTTAATTTTTAATACCTCTAATAATTATATTTTAAAAGTCAGTGATGGAAATAAGAAAGAAGAAGAGGAGATCATAAGATGATAAGAGGAATATATACCTCTACTTCAGGGATGCTTTGTGAGCAGGCGAGACAGGATGTTATTGCCAATAATCTTGCAAACGTAGATACGACTGGCTTTAAAAAGGATATAGCAGTATTTAGAGACAAACCATCAATGCAGATGCACAGAATAGATGATAAAAGAAAGTTTTTTGGAAGAGAATTAGAGATCGATATGAGACCGTACATTGGAAAGCTCGGAACTGGAGCATCGGTAGACGAGATACGGACAATACATACTCAGGGAAAACTGCAAAAGACCGATAATAATCTTGATTTTGCTATCGTTGGAGAAGGTATGTTTGCAGTAGATACCGAAGATGGTATCAGATATACAAGAGCGGGGAATTTCAAGGTGGGCACAAACGGTTATCTTGTAGATGCTGAAGGAAGAAATGTCATGGCTCTTAAAGAACCCGCTGTGATGAACGAAGGAAATATTCTTGTGGATTCCAAAGGGGAATTTGCTTTAAATGCTAGTTATGTTCCGGTGGGAGAAGCTGATAAAGTAGATGTCAATGAGGCTGGACAGGTTTTTATAAATGGAAATCCAACACACAGACTTATGGTAGTAAAATTCGATAAACCAAAATATATGAGAAAGATTGGATATAATCTATATGCAACAGATGATGACAGAGTAGGATATGGGCGTTTCAATGATAATACAAAAATAGAACAGGGAATGCTTGAAAAGTCCAATGTGAATATAGTTAGAGAGATGGTTAATATGATCACAGTCCATAGAGCTTATGAGACTAATCAAAGATGTATAACTTCTGAGGATAGTACTCTTGGAAGATTGATATCTCAGGTGGGAAGTAGATAATAAATAACGGTGAAACAGTGAACACGTAATGCGTGAAGCGTGAAGCGAAGAAACACGAAAAAGAACGAAGAAAAACGATTATTCGAGGTGTCGAATAATAGGAATTTTAAGGGGGTAAAGTACTATGATGCGATCACTTTACACAGCTGCAACGGGTATGGAGGCACAGGATCTTAATATAAGTGTTATCTCCAACAACCTTGCAAACGTTAACACAACAGGATTTAAAAAGAGTAGAGCTGAGTTTCAGGATCTTTTATATCAGACAATAAGAGAGGCCGGAACTCCAGTAGTACAGGGACAGGATGTACCAAACGGTATACAGACCGGTCATGGTGTAAGAGCTTCAGCAACACAGAAAATATTTACTCAGGGAGATTTCAGACAGACTGATAATCCACTGGATCTTGTTATTGAAGGAGATGGGTTCTTCCAGATACAGATGCCTGATGGACAGCTTGGATATTCAAGAGATGGAGCTTTCAAGATCGATGCTGAAGGAAATGTTGTAAATTCAGATGGTTTTTATCTTGAACCTCAGATAACTATTCCAGAAGGAGCAGAAGGTGTAGCTATCGGTATTGATGGTACTGTAGTCGCAACCGTAGGTGGAGAAGCTCAACAGCTTGGACAGATCACTATAGCAAGGTTTATTAACCCGGCAGGTTTGAAAAACATTGGTAGAAACTTGATGGTACAGACAACAGCTTCAGGTGCTCCAATAGGACCTGGTGTTCCTGGACTTGAAGGAAGAGGAACTATTCAGCAGGGATACATTGAGATGTCAAATGTGTCTGTGGCGGATGAGATGGTTCAGATGATCGTTGCGCAGAGAGCTTATGAAGTAAATTCAAAAGCTATAAGCACTTCTGATCAGATGCTTGGAATCGCATCAAGTCTTAAACGATAATAGGAGTTAATTAATTTTGAATTATAAAAGATACATCGTAATTTTTCTGATCGCATTCAGTTTAATTGGATATACAATAGAATTTAAAGAAAATATAATAGTAAAAGGTAAAGACATCACCCTGGGAGACCTTCTAGAAGGAATTCCGGGTGATGTTGCTAAAAGAAGAGTATCAGACACTGCACTTCCTGGAAAAGTAAAAAAGATCAGTGTGAGTTATGTAAATCAACTTCTTTTAAGAAGTAATATTTCAGCTGTTGATTATTCGGCTGATTTTCTAGATGTAAAGACCTACTCTCATGAAGTACCTGCATCAGAGATAACAAAATATATGAGAGAAAAATTCGCGATGTCTTATCCTGTTTTAATTGGCTATAAAAAAACATCTGTACCGGATGATAATTATATATTTAAAATGGAACGTCTTGGAAAGACTCGTATGATAGTTCAGATAGTCAACAGAGATCAGTTGTATAAGAAGATCATCGTAAGATACAAAGAGACAACCAAATGCAGAGTTCTGGTTAGCAAGCGTAATATTGCAGTTGGCGATGATCTATCTGAAAAGGATTTTTCATTTATGGATATGTTGGTTCCTGATGATATTGGTGAACTTGTAACATCCCTGGATGATATAAAACATTGTAAAGCGGCTGAAGATATTTCTTATGGAAATATTTTATTAAGGTCGATGCTCAACTATGCCGATATTGTAACTAGTGGTAGTGTGATCGAGGCTATACATGAAGGAAACGGATTTACAATCAATATGAAAGTCCGTGCTATGGAATCAGGGAAAATAAATGAAATAATAAGAGTGAAGACCCTGAATGATCACAGACAATATACCGGGAGGGTAGTTGATGAAAACAAGGTTAGTCTTATTTTTTAGTATTATTATCTCAATATCCTGTTTTGCAGGATCACTTTGGGCAAAGTCCAATCAAACATCACTTTATACAGAAGAAAAGGCTCATAAGATAGGTGATATTCTTACGGTTATCATCTCTGAAAGTGCCAGTGCTTCTCAAACTGCCAGTAAGGATACTTCAAAAGAATTCTCAGCTGATATGACAGCCGGTACAGGTTTTTTAAGGAAGATAAGTGGTGGTACAGCTGGTAGCGCTAAAGGTTTTAGTGGAAGTGGAAGTACAGTAGCTCAAAATCAGGTGAATGCTACTATATCTGTAAAGGTCATGGAAGTACTTCCAAATAAAAATCTTGTTGTAGAAGGACAGAGATTTATAAATGTCAATAATGATATTCAGCAAATAACTTTAACCGGAGAAGTGAGACCAAGAGATATTACATCAAGTAATACTATTGATTAAAAACTTCTAGCTGATGCAAAGATAAACTATAAAGGTCAGGGTGACGTTGCAAGATCACAGAGACCGAATCTGTTTCAGAGAATAATAGGTTTTATTTTTTAAGAGAGGGTGAGAAGATGAAAAAGATAATTTTAATATTGATAAGTCTAGTCCTTACGGTAAATGTTTTTAGTGCACAATTTTCTGTCAAACTAAAAGATATAGCGAGATTTGGTAAGGATAACAGGGATAATCAGATAATAGGATATGGACTAGTTGGTGGTCTTGAAGGAACAGGTGATAAAAATCAGTTATCAATAAATTCAGCGATCAATTTTCTGAATAATTTTGGTATTGTTACCAATTCAACTGATTTTACATCTAAAAATATTGCTGCGGTTGTTATAACAGCAACTTTACCTGCTTTTGCAAGAAGTGGTGATAAGATAGATGTCACTGTTTCGTCAATAGGAGATGCTAAAGATCTTCAGGGTGGTGTTCTTTTTCAGACACCTCTTGTGGGGCCAGATAAAAAAGTCTATGCTCTTGCAGCTGGTCCAATATCAATTGGCGGATTCAATGCTGGTTTGGGCGGTGGCGGTTCTCAGAAAAATCATGTAACGGTTGCCAGGATCCCAAATGGTGCAACAGTTGAACAGGAAGTCAAGACTGAGTTTATTGTTGATGATAAACTTGAGATAGTACTAAAGGATAAAGATTTTAATATGGCTGAAAAAGTAAAGAAAGTTATCGAGGAGAAATATGGAAGAAATAGAGCGATAGCAAAAGATGCCGGTCTTGTTGAAGTTGATGTACCATTTTCTTTTAGAGAAGACCCAATATCCTTTATTGCAAAACTTGAAAATCTTGAGATAGTACCGGAATCTAAGGCTAAGATCGTTATAAACGAAAAGACCGGTTCTGTTGTAATAAGTGAAAGTGTAAGAATATCACCTGTTGCTATATCACACGGTGAACTAAGCATCACTGTAAATGGTCAGGGTGACCAGGGTGTGGTAGAATTAGAAAATGGTAATACATTAAAAGAGATAGTTGATTCTTTAAATGCAATGGGAGCTGGTCCAAGAGACCTAATTGCAATATTACAACTTATGAAGGAAGCTGGAGCTATTCACGCAGATCTTCAGATTATCTGATGCCTTATTTTTTTTGTATCATTACAATTTTTTTCTTTTCTACAATTGAACTTGTAGGTAAGTTGCTTGGAAACAGTATAGATCCTCTTACATATACATCCTATAGATTTTTTATTGGTGCAATCTTTATTTTACCTTTTTCATTAAAATATTTTAGAAAAGAAAAGACAGACTTAAAAGGCTTTCTTAGCATGGGTTGGCCTGGAATAATAGTAGTAGCGGTAGCTATGTATTTACTTCAACTCTCTGTTTTTTATGGTAAAGCATTGACGGCTGGAGTGATCGTATCTTCAAATCCAGTATTCGTTCCTGTATTTTCCTTTCTGATACTTAGAGAAAAAAGTGGTCTTATTAAAATACTTTCAATTTTTATTTCTATTATAGGATTAGTACTTATAATGGGAAAAAAAGTCTTTGAAATAAGTAGTATGGATGATCCTATAAAAGCTATATTATTTGCTGTTGGAGCCTCTCTTTCTTTTGCTCTATACACAGTTCTTTCAAAAAAATATATAAAAGAATATGATAAGTATAGATTTACAGTAATATCCTTTTTTACAGGTGCTTTTGTATTAGGTTTAATTGGTTTTTTAACTGGAAAGAGAATGTTATTTGATGTTGAAGTAAGACCTCTATTGATACTTTTATATTCAGGTGTTTTTATTACAGGTATTGCTTATCTTCTTTATTTTAAAGCTCTGGAGAAGATAAAGGCTATAAATGCATCAATGTTTTTTTTCCTAAAACCTGTTTTTGTTTTATTTTTTTCAACAGTGTTACTTGGTGAAAAAATAAATATGATGGAGATAACCGGAGTTTTTCTAATTCTAATATCTTTAATAGTAAGTTCAGAAAGAATATTTTATGGTTTAAAAAAATTCTAAAAAGCCGCTCTGTTAAGCCAATAAAATAAAGATAAAATTTTCATTTACACCCTCAAATCCATTGACTATAAGAACATTTAAAAAAATATTTTAAAAAAAAAGCTTGATTATATCAAAAAAAAAGTTTAGGATAGTATATGTTAACATCTTAAGGAGGGGAACATGAATAAAACTGAACTTGTAAAAGCGGTAGCAAAAAAAACAAATCTTTCACAGAACAACACTAGCAAGGTTGTAAACGCATTTATCGATGTTGTAACTGCAAACCTTAAAAAAGGTAAAAAGATCAACCTTATGGGCTTTGGATCATTTGAAAAAGTAAAAAGAGCTGCTAGAGTTGGAAGAAATCCACAGACTGGTAAAGAAATCAAAATCAAAGCTAGTAATGTACCAAAATTCAGAGCTTCAAAAAATCTTAAAGACACAGTAAAAAAAGCAAAATAATCTTTAATTAAAAATAATTTAAAAGCCTGCTTTATGCGGGCTTTTTTTATTTAAAGACGATATAATTTAATATATTCTAACAAATCACCTTTTTTTATACTATTGCTTTCGACTTTTATAAGACAATTTGCTTTTGATAGTTCAAAAAGCATATTTGACTGTTGATCCTTACCTGCAAGTTCTAAAATAGTTCCGGAATCAGAGTCTTTGAGTATTCCTCTGACAAATTCTATTCGATCGTCTTTGGATTTCCAATCAAAAAGAGCTTTTCCTTTTCTTAGTTCTTTAAAACAGAGATCTTTTCCCATAATATATTCTATTGTACCTCTTAGGAATAGTTCAAAACATACTGTTGATGAGACTGGATTTCCAGGTAAGGTAAAAATATATTTTTCGTTTTTTTTAAAAAATCCAAACGGTCTTCCAGGTTTTAACTTTAATTTCCAGAATAATCTTTCACATTTGAGTTCTTTAAGAGCTGGTCTTATAAAATCATAATCCCCCATAGATACTCCACCAATCGTTAAGACAATATCATATTCAAGAGCTTTTTTTATTGTTAATATAGTTTTTTCAAGTGTATCTTTGCATCTATACAAATATATATTTTCTATTCCCATACTCTTTACAAGCGCTTTTACCGTGTATGAGTTGGAGTCATATACCTCATGACTTTTTATTTTTACACCAGGTTCTTTTAATTCATTTCCGGTTGAAACTATAGCAATAGAAGGTCTTTTAAATACTTTTATCTTATTGACTCCTGAGGAGATAAGTAGATTTAGATTATATGGGTCAATATAGTTTCCTTTTTTGAGTACAATATCTCCTTTTTTAATATCTTCACCTTTTTTTCTGATATTTCTTTTTTTTTCTATTTTTTTGTTAATTATCAGTTTGTTTTCAACAAGTTCAACTATTTCTTTTTCTGCAACCGTGTTTAGATTATTAGGGACTACACCACCGGTATAAATTCTGTATGCTTTAGAGGAATCTGTCTCAGTTTTTGGGTCTCCAGCTTTAATTTCTTTTTTTTCAAAATCGATCGTATTTTTTTCAAGAGCATCAATGTTGAAAACCCAACCGTCCATTGCTGAATTGTCGAGTTGTGGAAGATCAATGTTTGAATGGCAGTCTTCAGCGGCTATTCTTCCTAAAGAATCAGTTATATTAATGATCTCGGTAATATTTCTTTTGATGTTTGAACGTATAATTGATAAAGCTTCATAAATTGATATCATAGTTTACTACTGTGCTTGACTATAATCGATAAGGTTTGTAATATTTATAGGTACGATTTATATAATTATAAAACAGACTAAATCAATAATAAAGGAATAATAATGGTTAGAGAGGGCTTCTTTTTTAGATTCCTGATAGTTTTATTTTGTATATTTTCTTTGATCGGTTGTTCTGATGAAAAACAAAAAGATAAAGTAGTAGAAAATAAAAAGATATCCTTTGATAAAGATATTTTCAAGGATATTGATTTTTATATAAGAGAAGGAATGCCAGACAAGGCTTTAAAAATAATTGATAAATATCCTGAAAATAAAGAACTTCTTGAAAAGAAAATTTTTATACTTTATAAAAAAGGTCAATATTCAAAAGTCGTAGAGATAGCAAAAGATCTACTAGATCAAGAGCAATCAGTAAGTGCAATAAATACCCTTGCTAAAGTGTTTTACTTGACACGTAACTTCAATGAGTTTGAAAAATATGCTCGTCTTTTAAACGATGAACAAACGGATGAAGAATTAAGAAGAATGCGTGAAAGCTATCAAAAGATAGTAAAAGAAGGGAAAGAAGATGATCAGAAGACTATGATGAAACTCGTCAGGAAAGCTAGTGAAAAATATAATTCTAGAGATTATCTTGACTGTATAATGATATTAAAGGATGTGATGAAAAAATATAATATCATATACGAACCTGGTAATATTTCTGTTTTAAGAGATTCATATATATATCTTGCAAGAGCTTCTTATAAATTTAATAACATCGATGATTCAATTTTTTATTATAGGAAAGCCCTGGAGACCGATGAAAAAAGTGTTCAGGCGATGCAAGGACTTGGAAAACTCTTTCTCGAAAGAGGTAGGAATAATAAAGCTTTGGAACTCTTCAAGGAATCCTGGAAGTTGACACAGGATGTAGAATCTTATGGAAACATGGGTCTTTGTTATATGAATATGAAAGATTATCATAAAGCTCTTCCTATACTTGAAGAGATGTACAATATCAAGAAAAAAGATCTTAATGCTATGTATAATCTGTTTTTGTGTTATTTTGCTTTGGATATGGATTTTGAATTAAAAAAACTTGGTACTGAAATACTAAGAGAGGCACCGGTAAACTCAGACATCTATGATTCTGTAAGAACAACTTTAAAAGAAAAGATGTTAAACAACTAACTGAAAAACTATTTTTTCTTAAAAAAGGAATTTATATGAGATATTATTCGCTCTTTATTTTGATCTCTTTTGTCATTAGTATTAATGCGGAGATCCCTGATATTAAAAAATTATGGAAAAAATATGACTATAATTCGTCATCTTCAACTATGTCTATTCAGAAGCAAAACAATAATTCAAAATCAAAACTTGATAGTGCTGCAGAGTTGGTCAAGAACGGAGATTATTCAAAAGCTCTGAAGATATATGAAGGGCTTCTTAATAAGAATGTAAGATCTTCACATATACATACAGCTATAGGGTATTGTTTCGAGAAGATGGGAAATATTGAAAATGCGATAGCTTTTTATACTAAAGCTATAGGTCTTACTCCTGTTGACCCTAATGCTTATAACAACCTTGCTTATCTTACAGCGGATAGAGCTGCAACTCCAGATGAGGTCTTTCCATCAATAAAATTAATAGATACAGCGTTAAAATATGCAAAAGGAAATCTGAAGTATAATCAGACAAAACTGTTTATTTTGAAAAAAGCATCTTTGATGGATGATTGGGAAGATATAGCTTTAGAGATACTTAAAAAAAATCCGAATATAAACTCAATAAATATTGAACTTGGTGAATATTATATAAAAAAAGGTGATTATGTTCAGGCAAGATTATTTTTGAACAGAGCTCTTCCGGAAAAGAGAGCACAGCAGATCTTAGCTACTATTCCATCTCAAAACAATCAGAAAAAAGAAAGTCAAAATGAAAATAAAGTGGATATAAAAAATGATTTTGTAAATTCTGATGAGAAATCACCTTCTGATGATAATATGTCTGAAAACTTTAAAGAATTTCAGCAGGATTATTTAGTACAGATAGCTGATGAAGTAAAAAACAAAGAAGATGAAAAGCAAAAAGAAAAAAATAATGATGTAATAGTTCCAAATCCATCCTCAACCAGTCCGGATATTGTTAGACTTAGGGTTAATTATGAGGATTCTTTTGATACAGGACTCGATGCTTACAATAATGGAAATTATTCAAAAGCCATGGAATATTTTGAGGATTTTATTAATATATCAAAAAAGAATAAGAACTTTTCTGAAAAGCTATTAAGAGCGCTAAAATATAAAGGTCTTATACTTACAAAGGAAGGAAACAGTTCAAAGAATATCTGGGGAGAAATAGATTTTGTAGAATCATGTGTTTTTGTTGATAAAGCAAGAAAACTCAAACAGTCCTCCTCGCTTGAGGCATTAAGAAAACATCTGCTTTCAGGTCTTAGTAATTCGAATCTTTCCGCTCTTAGAGAGATAATAAGTCAGTCTTTAGCTGTTTTAGAAGGTTATAAAAAGGAAAAAGAGGATATTGAACTTTTCTATGACATAGATTTTAAGATTCCTCAAAATATAACAGAAGTCTTTCCATCAAAGACCGCAGAATATTTCACCCAGGGTTATAAAAGTCTTATAGAAAAAAAATATACTGAATGTGAAAAATATTTCAAGTTATCTGTAAATAACTCACCGTCATATTTTCCTGGATATTACAATCTCAGCGTATTATCTGTTAAGAATTCAAAACTAGTGGATGCTTTGACCTATATAGAACGATCTGAAAGGTATTGTATGTATAACGAACCTTTTTATAAAGATATAAGAAAACTTTATAATGCTTTAAATCTATATATGCTATGAAAAAAAAATACGAGATATTTTCCGGGCTAACTTCAGGTCTTTTGCATTCAATGTTCTTTCTTTATGTAATACCTCTTTTTTATATTCTTGGCGAGGAAGATCACTCGTTTTCTAAGATAAATTCAGTTATTGGAATTTCAATTCTTATAGGTGGATTATCTGGAATTTTATTATATAAAAAATTAAAGATAACAACTGAAAGTATTTATATTTATTCCATGATAACGATGTTTTTAAGTACAGCTTTTTTTTCATGGATACCGGAACGTCTTCTTATTTATCTTTTAGGTATTGTATTTTTTGCTGATTCATTAAGGTTTATAAGGACCCCTGTCGATCAAATGGGCATAATCAAATATGCTCTATATTACATGTTTGGATGGTTGTTTATTTCATTGCTGTTTTCCTTTGTTCCGCTTTTTAAGGATATAAGATGGTTCTTTCTTTTAATGAGATTTTTTTCATTTTATCTTATTGTGATGATCTTTCAATTTATGGGTGAGTATAGGAGAAGAAAATCTAGTAAAGTAAATTATGAAATAAAATACAAAAGCAGATTAGATTTTTTCAATCTAATCCTTAGATTTGCAGTAATTACTCTTCTATCTATTGGAAGAGGCTTCTTTATTTCTGATTCACTATCTGGATTTTATGAAAGGATATTTTTGATCTCTTTAATTACCTTTATTGTTTTTGTAATTATTGAAAAAAGTAATTGTAAACTTTGTTTTGGGAATAAAAGGATGGTAACTTATATTGATTCTTTTGTTTTGATAATCATATTGACATCAATAATCAAAGAAAATCTGATAGATCCTGTTCCTATTTCTTTTCTTTATTTGATAGCTTGTTTGGATTCTGGAACAAAAAGAATTAATAGAATATTTATAAGGATATTATATTTTTCTATGATATTCTTTTCTGTGATTTTTTATCAGAAAATAACAGAGAGTTTTTTTAATAACAAAGAACTGATAGTTTCCTCAACTATCTTAAGTCTTATTATTTTGGTATTAGATCTTTTTAAAAAAGATTAATCCATTCTTTCAAGTCTGTTTACTTCTTCGATAAGCTGATCAAGGGTAAGTTCTCTTTTGCAGAATCTCTGCCATAGAACATCAACTTTACTTTTCAGTTCATTAAATCTCTTATCCATATTCTACCTCCAGATAAACTAGTATATTAAACTTATCGGAATTAATTGCTTTTGAATTAATAATAATTGAACTTAATTGATGCCTTTGATATGATTTAATCATGATAATAGTACTTAAGAAGAATATTTCGAAAAAAGAAAAAGAAGATATAATAAGTCGTATACATTCCTGCGGGCTTACCCCTCATATTTCTCAGGGAACTGAGAGAACAATAATAGGTGTTGTTGGGGACGAAAGAATACTTCAAGCAAAACCTATGGATGGTATGAAAGGCATAGAGAAGATAATAAACATTCTTAAACCCTATAAACTAGTTAGTCGCGATTTTAAAAAAGAGGATACTGTAATAAATATTAAAGGAAGAAAGATAGGTGGGGGAGATTTTTCTGTCATAGCAGGTCCGTGTTCTGTTGAAAGTGAAGAGCAGATGATGATGACAGCAGAGTATCTTTCGAAAAAAGGCATAAGTTTTTTAAGAGGTGGAGCTTTTAAGCCGAGAACATCTCCATATTCCTTCCAGGGTCTTGGAAGAGAAGGGCTTGAGTTCATGAAGAGAGCAGCAAGTAAATATGATATGCTGATTGTAAGTGAGATCATGGATGCTCAGGATATTGAACTTCTTTATGATTTTGTGGATATATTTCAGGTTGGCGCAAGGAATATGCAAAACTTCATACTTCTTCAGGAACTTGGAGCGATAGATAAACCTATACTTTTAAAACGAGGTATGTCCTCGACTTTAAAAGAATGGTTAATGGCAGCTGAATATATTATGTTAAAAGGAAATTCAAATATAATCCTCTGTGAAAGAGGAATCAGGACTTTTGAGGATTATACAAGGAACACTCTTGATCTTTCAGCTGTAATAGCTGCAAAGAACATCTCCCATCTTCCCGTGTTTGTTGACCCTTCACATGGAACTGGTCGTAAAGAGATGATTCTTCCTATGTCTCTTGCTTCAAAAGTTATAGGAGCTGATGGCGTTATGGTAGAAGTACATCCGAATCCTGAAAAAGCTCTTTCAGATTCTGCACAATCGATGGATTTCAATGAGTTTGATGATATGTTTTCTAAACTGGAAGGATTTAAATGGCCCGTTTAAGCAAACAGGTCTTTAACTGTATAAAAAAATATTCACTTATCGAGAAGGGTGATAAAGTCGCTGTAGGAGTTTCCGGCGGTAAAGATAGTATGTCGCTTCTTTCTCTTATTCATCCCTTTAGAGAAAAACTCGGATTTTCCCTAACCGCTATTCATATTACGCTTAGAGAAGAACATCCATCAGAGTGGATAAAAGAGCTCAAATTGTTTTGTAAAAATAAAGAAATAGAATTAATAATCAAAAAGACTAATATTCTAGATTATTTGGATAGATTGAAACTAAAAAAAGATGTTTGCTTTTTATGTGCTCATAACAGAAGAAAAGAAATTTTTTTAAAGATGCAGGAGCTTGGAATAGACAAGCTTGCCTTAGGACATCATAAGGATGATGCTATAGAGACTTTCCTTATGAACATATTTTATTCGTCACAGACCTGCACTATGATGCCAAAACAGTATCTTTTTAAAGGAAAGATAAAATTAATCAGACCTTTGTATACGACAAAGGAAAAGAGTCTTATAAGTTATAGTGAAAGACATAAGATACCGGTCTTTGATTATGGTTGTTCAAACTCATGTGAATCGAAGCGTTTTCATGTAAAGCAGTTTTTAAAGACGCTTGAAAAAGATAATAGAAGGGTACCAGCAAATATATTTAGGGCAATGCACAACATAAACCTTGAGTATTTACCATATGATTTTGACTAAAAGCAGAGAACAAATAACATGAAGCGTAAAGAGTGAAGGGAAATGGGTAAGAGCAGTGAACAGTGGAACAGGAAACAGGGAACTGGGGTGAAGCTGGATTTTGGTTTTTGGGAAAAAATCCGACCCTAACCCCTAACCCCTAACCCCTAACTCCTAATCCCTGATTTTTTGATTTGGTACTTGGTTTTTTCAGAGTTTGTATTTGTGTTAAAATAATTTTATTATGTGTTCACTTAAAATTTATATGAATATTTAGGAGGAATTTGAGTATGGAGGCTTTAGGCTATCATGTAATGTTAGAGCTTTACGATTGTGACAGAGAGATATTAAACGACAGACATAAGATTGAAGAGTATATGCTTATGGCAGCAAAAAAAGCTGGAGCGACGATAATAGAGACGGCTTTTCATCATTTTAATCCACAGGGAGTCAGCGGTGTTGTAGTGATTGCTGAATCTCATCTGGCTATACACACATGGCCTGAATTTGGATATGCTGCGGTAGACGTCTTTACTTGCGGTCATACTGTTGATACCTTTACTGCGTATAGATATCTTAAAGAAAAATTTGGAGCACAGATCGTTAAGACTTATGAGCTCAAACGTGGTGAGTTGTTTAAACCGAACATGATAGCAAGGGAACATGAACTTAAGGTTGAAAAACTCGATTTTGAGAAACAGGTTGAAGATAAAAGTTTAGGAGTGATGGAAAATGCTTGATGCTGGAAAGATAAGATTTTCAGAAAACCATACAGATGATTACGGTATATTTATAGATTCTCAGGAGATACTTTACTCTAAAAAAAGTAAATATCAGTTGGTTGAAGTATTAAAGACGAATACTTGGGGAAATCTACTACTTCTTGATAGAAATATTATGACTTCAGAGCGTGATGAGTTTATATATCATGAGACTATAACCCAAGTGGCTATGCATTCAAGTGATGCAAAAAGGATACTTGTCATCGGTGGTGGAGATGGTGGTACGATAAGAGAACTTTTAAAGCATGAAAGAGTTGAGAAAGTCGTACTTGTTGAAATAGATGGAGAAGTCATAGAGGTTTGTAAGGAATATTTTCCTTCCATAGCATGTAGTTTTAATGATCCGAGACTCGATCTTAGAGTTGAAGATGGAATAAGGTTTGTCAAAGAATGTAATGAAAAATTTGATATTGTCATAATTGATTCTTCCGATCCATTTGGTCCGGCTGAAGGGCTTTTCAGAGTAGAATTTTATAATGCATGTAAATCGCTTCTTAATGAAGGTGGAATACTTGTATGTCAGGCTGGAAATGCTTTTATGACGGATGAATCAGTTATAGCTTTTTCAAATCTTTCAAAGGTCTTCAAAAACACCGAATATTTTCTTGCACCAATTTTGACTTATGGTGGGTTATGGGGGTTTGTATATGCTTCTGATGAAAAACAATCACAAAAAGACTTTAATGAAGATTATTATAATAGTACAGGAATAGAATTTAAATATTATTCAAAAGATATTCACAAAGGAATTTTTGCTTTACCTCCTTTTTTGATTAAAAAATTAAACAACGAAAAGGATTGAACTTGAAGTTAGCAAAAGAAATAGCAATTTTTTTTATAATAATCGTCCTCATAATAACGGGGGCGATATTTTTTATGAAGAAAAACTTTTCAAATGGTCCTAAACCAATAGAAATAAAAGAAAAACAAATCACTAAAGAGGCTCAAAAAGATAAAAAAGAACAAGAGTTTTTGTCCAAAAAACATGACACTATGGAAGGTGTTATCATTGAGACTTCAAATCTAGATACGGTTATTCATCTTAAATGTAAAAAGGGGCAGTATATAGCTGAAATAATAAAAGATATTGGTGAAAAATATTCTGTTAAGTTTAAGATGAACACGGATGAGATAGAAGAAAAAATAGATATATCTATGGATATTAAAGGTGTGACAATTAAGGAGATGCTTGAAATCCTTCTTGGTAATCAGGCTTATTTTTGGTATGACAAAGGGACAGAGATAATCATCATGAGGAAAAGATGAAGAAATGTGTAATATGTGGTGGTAATATAGAAGATCAAAATGAGAATATCTGTGGAAGCACGAGATGTTTTGTAGAGAACGAGTTAAATAAAAGAAAAAAACTTAATCGTGTAAAGATACTTCATGATACTTTAAGAGTAAAAGGATCCAAAGTCATCAATCTTTTCCCTTCCAGGCCTTGGACATCGAGTTGTGTCGATAATCTCTTTGAGAACATGATGAAAAAATGGACTGTTCAGAAGACATCCAAAGAAACTAAAAGAGAAGAAGATGAGATAAAATTTATGCAAAACGCGATAAAGAGAATAGGTTATGAAAATCTAAAAAAAGTTCTTGTTAAAATCGAAAAATCAAAAAAAGACATTAGTGTCGAAAAAGAGTGGCTTCGGCAGGTAGGGCTATATAACTTCTTTACCTTTAAATAAGAAAAACCAATACCAGCACTAATGATGCTATAACTAGATAGGATAGATCTGTGAGAATATTTAATAATCTTTTCATAAAAAAACCCCTCCTTAAATTATTTTTTTTATATATTAATCTTCGGAGAGGTTTGACAAATTAGTTAGACTTTTTTTAATAATTTCTTTGATGGTTTGTACTTGATAGTCTTTCTTGCTTTACTTTTACCGGTCTGCCCGTTTGGCAATTTAAATTTTCTTGCAGTTGTCTTAGTAGCGTTAAGAGTTCCAAGGTATGGAATGTTTGTTTTTCCTTTTTCTTTTAATTCTTCCACTAACACGTTAACGGTCTCATCGTAGACTCTGGTGGCAAGTTCCTGGGTGATATCAAGCTTTAATGCGACTTTTTTGATTAATTCTTTTTTAGCCATATTGATCCCCTTATTAGTTTTTTATGCCCCTTATTGTAAACAATATAATAAATCATAATAACATGCAAGTTAAAAGTATAAAAAATTTACAAAATACAATGTAAATAAGTAGTACTTAAAATTATTATATTTATATCTATAAGAAAAAGAGGTTCACAACTCTTGTTTAAAGGTATTATTGAAAGAGCATTTAATTCTAATTATCGTATAGTCAAGAAGTCGAGATGTCGTTTTTTAAAAGCTGGTCGGAGCGACAAGACTTGAACTTGCGACCTCTTGCACCCCATGCAAGTACGCTAGCCAACTGCGCCACGCTCCGACGAAAAAAATATTATCAAAATCAATATTTTTAGTCAATTAAACTTACATGTTAATGGAGCTAAAATCCTTTGGACTAAATTGGATTGAAAACACTCTTTTCATTGACACAATCTTCTTTAATATGATAGTTTAATAACAATATTTATTGCGGAGAATGATGAACTATAATGGAAAATAAAGATGTTGTTAAGGATGTAATCTCAAAGATAGATGAATCTTTAGTCGAGCAGATAAGAGAGCTTAGAAAAGCTTTTTTGGAAAATTCACAGGATAGTGAGATAAAAAACAGCCTTTCCAGTTTTCATAACAAAGTATATAGAGATGCTTTCGTTAGTCTTTCTCAGCAAAAAGACGAGGCTCTTACTCAATTCTTAAGATACTCATATATCAACGGATTTCTTACCGGAGACAATTTCCAGAGATATCTTGAATTTGATGACGAGGTTAAGACCACTCTTACTGGTGAAGATTATCCTATAGTTTACGTCGATGAATGGCTGGATATGGTAAATTCCGGTGAAATCGCATCAAGTGCTACTGAAGACCTTTCAAAACTTAAAAAGAAAACTAGTCCTTCTCAGATGATAAAAGATCTTATACAAAAACAGAAGACAGAAAAGAAGAATCTAGAGAAGATAGTTCTTTTAAGACAAAAATATATTTCAAACATTCATTCTCAGTGGAAAAATGTCTTGAAGACTATTATAACCTCTGATGACCTTAAAGGAATAGAGTTTACGGATAAACTTCAAAATGATGGAGAGATAAATAGAATACTCGAATATTTACCTAAACTATCTGCTTTAAGTGCAAGGATAACAGGTATCATTAACGAAATAAAAGCTAGTCAGGCATCAATTGAAAATCTTAAGGGAAATGTTTCTGAAGAAGAGATGCAAGCTATTCAAAACAGTGAAAATGAACTTTTAGCCGAAGAGTTTAAATCTGTAAAACAAATGTTCAAGATGTGTGTAGGAAGACAGGGAAATGATTTTCCTCTTTTATGCGATGCGCTTTTTCCTTTCAGAGTGCTTGATAGAGCAAGGGCAATCGAACTTATAGAAAAGATAAGAGCGATCGATCCTGAGATTTTTAAAAGAAAATTCTTAGGTATTGATAGTGATAATCCGCCATACACATTACTTGCACCGGTCTATGGAAAATTAGGTGTGTGTTGGGAAGCTATACCAAAGATAAACAGAGAGACCGGTAGAGGTAAGCTCATACTTCCTCTTTACCCGGCGACTGATGACGAGACCATAATGATTCGTGCTCTTGGTGATTTCAGATGGAACAAAATGAAAGAGATAACCGGTTTTAGATGGATGAGTGAAGGTTTTACAGGTATGTATTATCAGTATCACGAAGGACTTAAAGCTGACAAGAGAAAGGGAAAGAAGGTCAAATTTAATACCGATCTTAAAGAAAGTTTTCTTGATAACTATGTTCTTTGTATAAAGTTTGAGAGTCAGGGTGTTCAAAAGCTTGATAAAGAACTCAGAAAATTCTTCTGGATGCATATTCCTTTTTCTGAGGAAATAAAAGAATTGGTCAAAGACAGAGGTCAACAGTTCAGGCATCTTTATGATAATGATAAAAGAAAAGCTATGTCGGATGGATATTAACTTCATTGAGGACCAGATAATTGTTATTTAATTCGTTAAGGTTTTTAATTTTTTTTCCGTTAGTACTTACTCTTTTTTATCTGATTCCAAAAAGATTCAGATGGTTAATGCTCTTAATATCCAGCTATTATTTTTATATGTGCTGGAAACCTGAGTATATAATACTAATAATCCTGTCAACTGTTGTAGATTACATTGCCGGAATAAAAATATTCGAAAGTAAGACTAAAAAAAAGAAAAGATTCTGGCTTTTTTCAAGTCTTTTTATGAATCTTGGTCTTCTTTTTGCTTTTAAATACTTTAATTTCTTTAACGATTCTATAAGAATATTATTAGAGAATTTTAATTTAAAATGGGGGATTCCGGATTTTAGTCTTTTATTACCGGTTGGAATTTCTTTTTATACTTTTCAGACCTTGTCTTATACTATCGATGTTTATAAAGGAAAATTAAAACCACAAAGACATCTTGGGATATTTGCATTATATGTATCTTTTTTCCCACAACTTGTAGCTGGACCAATTGAAAGAGCAACACATCTCCTTCCTCAGTTTCAAAGAAAAGTCCAATTTGACTATCAGAGAGTAGTTTTTGGAATGAGGCTTATTCTGGTTGGTTTTTTCAAAAAGATCGTTATTGCTGACCGACTTGCTTTTATTGTGAATCCTGTTTATGAAAATCCTCATGATTATACGGGGTTCCCACTGATCCTTGCTACTATATTATTTGCTTTTCAGATATATTGTGATTTTTCAGGTTACTCAGACATAGCAATTGGCACAGCAAAATGTATGGGATTTGATCTTATGCAGAATTTCAAAAGACCATATTACTCAAAATCAATTAGAGAGTTCTGGAAAAGGTGGCATATTTCTTTATCAACCTGGTTTAGGGATTATTTTTATATTCCACTAGGTGGAAACAGAGTATCAAAGATCAGATTATATAGAAATCTAATGCTTACATTTATTATAAGCGGACTATGGCATGGTGCAAATTGGACTTTTATTGTATGGGGAGCTTTACATGGAAGTTATTGTATTTTCGAAACGCAGGTTTTAGATAAAATTGCTTTTTTTAAAATAAGAAACTCATTTTCAAAATATCTCTATATTGTCTACACCTTTATTCTTGTGGACATTTCCTGGGTGTTTTTCAGGGCTAATTCTCTTTCTGATGCTTTGTATATTTTAAAAAACATGTTTGTTGGTATATTTTCCCAAATCACAAACAAGGATATGCTTTTTAATTCTTTAAAAAATATAAGTAAATTTCAGATAGTAGTTGGCATTTTTTCTATTTTTATCCTGGAGATTCTACATCTTCTAGATAGGGATGATTCAATGCTTTATAGATTAGAAAAGTTAAGTCCTATTTACAGATGGATTATTTATGTGATTTTTACGTTATTTACGATTTTGATGGGAGAGTATGGAAGTCAGAAATTTATTTACTTCCAGTTTTGATATGATCAGATTTTATTTAAAAAGTGTTTTGTTTATTTTACTTATAATCACAATCTTAATGGTTTTAAACAGGTTGTATATAAGTACTGACAGGTATCTTACTTATAATAAGACTAAAGATTTTTTAAATATTTCGGAAGGTTATGATTTTGTGAATTTTGGTACATCTCATGCACAGTTTGCTATTGACTACTCAACTGTTTATAAAAAAGGTTTTAACTTTGCTTTACCATCTCAACCACTATTGTATGATAATGCACTTTTATCTGAGTATAATGATAAATTTTAAAAAGATTTAACTGCAATAATCGTTATATCACCATTTTCTCTTTTTTATGATCTATCTGAGAATAAGATCAAAGAACTTTCTGCAGGATATTATCGAATTTTATCCAGAGATAATATTCCATTTTTTGAATGGTCTAAATGGATAATGTATAGATTGTTTCCTGTTATAAGTGCAAAAAGAGAACTATGGGCTATTATAAGCGATGAAATAGATGTAGCTGAAAGAAAATATAGGGTAAAAGAAAAAAATCTATATAGTGAAGAGAATTTAAAAAATATAGCTAAAAAAAGAGCTAAGTCTCATTTAAATAGATGTAATATTGAATTTCTCGAAAGAAATTTAGTCGGATTGAATATTATTATTGGAAGATTAAGACAAATGGAGGCAAAAATAATTATTGTTATTCCACCGTTTACAAAATATTATTATAATGAGTTTTCAGATGTTTATAAACAGATAATGAATGATACGCTAATGGATGTATCTAAAAATCATAAGATTATTTTTAAAGATTATTCGGAAGACAAAAGATTTTATGAAAATATTGATTTGTTTGCTGATTCTGATCATTTAAATAAATCTGGAAGAAAGCTCTTTACAAAGATACTTTTTGAAGAGTGTATCTTTGACAGATAATATTTCAAGTAGTATCATTTTATTATGATTTTTAAGAATAAATTTGATGAAGATAAAGCGATATACTCTTTTTCTGATAGGATAGATCAAATATTTCTTGTTAATGATGTTGAGGTTTTAGATAAAGATTCTGAGATACTTATATTAAAGCAGGAATTTCCAATAGGATTGATAGAGGAAAATCTTGGAAGTACTTCAAGATTGGAATATCGTGTAAAAAAAGGTTCGAAATTTAATATTTTAAATGATAACCAAAAAGAAGATTACGATCACATCATAGGATCTTTTAATAGATTTCATAGTCTGTATTCGGAAAAATATGAGGATGATCCTTATTTTTTAGAGCAATGTCTTTTACCTGAGACTATTAGATTCATATTTGAAAGTATTTGTGAAAATAAAGTTGAACTAGAGGAAACATATATTTTTAGTTCTGTAAAAAAAGATCTATACAAAGAATATGTCCAATCTTTAAAGATATTATGTCGTTATTTTTATCTTTTTCCCGTTAGCGAACTGGCCTTCTGGAAATCAAGAAACAATAAAGCTAAGACTTATTTCTTTCAGGAAAAATATGATTTTGCTTTAAAAGAATTTATGGAGATCTCAAGTTCTATGGAGTTTTTAATACCAGAGATCTATAATTTCATATCAAAATGTAATTATTATCTGAATGACCTAAGCAAAGCTTCTGAATATGCTCTAAAAGCGATAGATCTTGATGAAAAGTATATACCTGCAATAAATAATCTGGCGGTTTATTCTATCTATCAGAAAGATTTTGCAGGAGCTGAAGAATATTGGGAAAAGATACTAAAAATTGATTCAAAAAATGCCAAAGCCAAAAAAAATCTAAAGATTCTTCGGGAAAACATTAAGTAGTATGAATCTAATAGTATTCAATTTTGAGATGGATGAGAATTCCAAAGTCTTAAGCCACTCTGTTGATTGGGTAAATCATCTTGCGGAAGTTTTTGAAAAAGTCTTTGTAATAACTCTTAGAGAAGGAGAATATCGAGTAAAAAAAAATGTTGAAGTCTACTCTTTAAAAAGAGATTCTGTAAATAGAATAATTTCTTTTTATCTTCTTGCAGGGGTTCTTTTCAGTATCCATCGTAAAAATAGTATATCCGGTTATTTTGTCCATATGGCAACTGCTTTCGTTCCTGTAATATATTTATTTTCAAAGATATTCAATCAGAAGATACTGCTATGGTATGCTCATAAATCCACTTCCTTGCTGTTAAGGGTTTCTTCGCTGATGGTTTATAAGATTTTTACACCTTCAAGAAAAAGTTATAGACTGATAAGTTCTAAAGTAGAGTTCACAGGTCATGGTATTGATTTAAATAAATTTCCTCTGATAAGAGAACAAACAGAAAAATTTCGTGATTTTGCTATTATAGGTCGAATTTCTCCTATAAAAAACATTGATGTGGCTATTAAAGTTTTTAAAATATTTGAAAAAGAGTTTCCTGATGTCAGATTATATATATATGGAGATGCAGTTGATGAAAAAGGAAAGCTGTATCTTTAGAAACTGAACAAACTTCTGGAAGGAACTCAAAATGTTTTTCTCAAAGGTCATGTTGAACAGAAAAACCTTCATGAAGAATTAAAAAATATAGATTGTACAATAAACTTATCCGACACTGGTTCTTTAGATAAAGCAATAATCGAATCAATGGCAATGGGAATCCCTGTAATAACATGGAATGATAGTGCAAAAGAACTATTTAATTACCTGAGAACAAATGGTGTATTTATAATTGAAAAAACAAAATATTTTGATCAAATAAAAAAAATAATTAATTCGAAAAAATTGATAAAAGGATCTATTTTAAGAGAAGCTATACAAAAAGATCATTCTTTGACTCGTCTGATTAAGAAAATTAAAAAATTTTTTTAAAAAAATTTTATTGAAAGGGAGAATATGAAAAAACCCTTTTTTATTGGAATAGGAACGCCGCGTTCAGGTTCAACAACGATCTCGGAGCTTTTGAAAAAAAGTAAAGATGTTGATGTTCCTTATATGAAAGAACTCCATTTCTTTTCTAATTCATATATATTTAAAAAAGGAAAGGATTGGTATGAAAGTCATTTTGATTCTAATCCGAAACTTTGTTCTGGAGAATTTACTCCATCATATTTTTTTCATGAAAAGGTGCCTAAGCGAATATATGATTATTATCATGATGATATTAAATTCATTGTGTGTCTTAGAAATCCTGTAAAGAGAGCTTTTTCGTATTATAATCATAATTTTAACAGAGGTTTAGAAAAAAGAAGTTTCAATAAAGCTATTAAAGATGAGATAGAAGGAAAAGAGAAGAAAATAAATAAACGATATATATTTCAGAGTCTATACAGTAAACACATTAATAGGTTTTTTTCTTATTTTAATAGAAAAAATTTTTTGTTTTTGATTTTTGAAGAAGACATCGTAGGAGAACAGAAAGATTTAAAAATGAAACTATCTTCTTTTCTTAATATACTGCTTGAAGATGATTTGAAACCAATAAAAAGAAATCAAACATCATCAAGCAGATTTCTTTTTATAAATAAATTTATTCATGAATATAATCCTATAAAAAAAATAGGTGGTTTTTTTCTGCCATCATTAAAGCTTAGAAGGAAGGTAATGTTTTTTTTGAGTAACTTAAATAGATCAAACAAAAAAAAGGAAAAAAAAGAATTGGATATTAATACTTATAATAAATTGATGGAGCTTTATTTTTTTGATGATATTTCTAAAACGGAAAAATTAATTTCAAAAGATCTTAGTCTATGGAAATGATTCCTGGAGGTAAATGAAAATGATTAGAAAATATCTTAGATTTTATAGAACAAATAGGATTTTACAAAGAGAAATAAAGAAAAAAGGAAGTTTAAAGATATTAGATGTAGCGTGCGGAAATGGAAGAATTTCAAAGGAATATGAATCTGATAAAAGATTTGAGTTTCATAATATCGACATTTTAGAATCTGGAGAGTTAAAAAACTATCACAAGTTGGATCTTGAAAAGGAAGAAATGCCCTTTAAAAATAAAGAATTTGATATAAATATTGGGCTTGAGATAATTGAACACCTTGATTACCCTGAACAATTTTTGGAAAAAAATAGAACTGTATTGAAAGATGATGGGTCTCTTATCTTGTCAACACCGAATATTCGTTTTTTGAAATGGATACTTACTTTATTATTCAAAGGTAGATTTCCTAATACTTCATCTGATAATACCTTTTATGATTCAGGACACAGAAAATATTATACTTTAAAAGATCTTGAGATTTTAGCTGATAAAACAGGTTTTTATATAGAAGAATTTTATGGATTAACTTCTAAAGAGTTTTATGATAAATGGAAGTTTGTGAAGTTCTTATTTGGAAAACGTTTTTTTGTGTTGGTATTTTAGTTGTATTGAAAAAAAAATGATTTGTCTGGCGGTATTACAAAATTCCTTATTTAAACCCTCTTTGTTGTCGAAAGAATAAGTATAACAAATAAAATAAGAGGGTAAGATGAAGAGATTTTTAATAGCTATTTTGCTTTTATGTTCGATTATTCCAATATTTTCAGACCCTTCTGGATACTTCAAAGGTTTTGTATTTGATAGAAAGTCAAAATATCCTATTTCAAATGCTCAGCTCGAACTTTCTGGAAGAGTATCTTTTACTGATAATAAAGGTTTTTTCGAGTTCAGGAATCTCATTGTAGGTAATCTTATTCTTAAGATAACTAGTGAATCACATAATGATGTTGTAGAGCTTGTAAAGATATCAAATGGCACAAACAGTCAGAATTTTTATATGGAGCCAAAAGCCGTTAAAGTTAACATTCGAGGAAAGATTGAGAATATCGATACAGGTCTTGGAGTTCCTAATGTGAACATCGCTTTTGATAATGTAATGTCTCAGACTGATGATTATGGCGAGTTTTATATGGATAATATGAAACCTGGTAGATATGTGGTAAGGATACAGGACCCTGATTATGAAAAATATATAGATGAGATAAACGTAACAGATGCTCAGACAAACAATTTCAAATTTCTTCTAAAACCACTGGTCAGGTATGGAAAGATAATAGGTGAGATAAGAAATTCCGGAGGAGAACTTGTAGAGAGTGCTCAGGTAGTCGTTGGTAACAATCAGCCGGTTGAAGTGTCTGGAGGAAAATTTGTGCTTGAAGATATTGTTCAGGCTAAATATAGGCTAATTGTTTATTCAGATGGTTATGAACCTTATGAAGAATGGATAATGGTAGAAGAACTTACTCGAGCTAAAGTTATATTACAGAGAGATAGAGATTTCAAATATGCTGATCTTAAAGATGATAAAAAGAAGTTTTCTTCACCTAAGCATAATGGTGTAGTCAAGAGATTTGGTAGTCTTGAAGGTTATGTAAGAGATGCAAAGGATTTTAAACTTATTCAGGGAGTAACCCTTGTTCTTGGAGAAAAATACACGGTTTCAGGACCCGACGGGATGTATTATTTTAATAATATAGAACCAGGAAATTATACTTTATCTATAATCTCGAAAAAACACGGAGTATATTCAGCTGATATTTATATTAAACCAGGAGCTGGTATTTTTAATATCTCTTTAAAGGATGAGGAAAAAGAAGGCATGATATTTGGTAAAGTATTTGAAAAATCATCCAACAGAGCAATCATAGATGCAAGAGTTGAGATAAATGGTGAAATGGTGAGAACTGATGAAAAGGGATATTATGAAGCTAAAGTCAAACGCGAGGATTATTCCGAAATAAAAGTATTTATAGGACGTGTTCAAATATATAGAAAGATAGTCTATATTACAAAAGAAAAGACAAGACATGATATTTTTGTTGAGGTCAGATAATGGCAGTCTTCTATTTTACAGCCAAAGATACTACAAATAGGATAATCACAGAAAGCTACCGAGCGAATACTATAGAAGAGCTTAGAGCATATATGGAAGCTCGCGGACTTACTCCTGTTTCCATTTTTTAAAGTACAAGAAAATCGATATGGGAAATAAGTACTATATCAGATAGATCTATTCTATTATTCACAAGATATTTTGCATCGCTAGTAAAAGCTGGTATTTCTGCTTATAAATCTATCAATATGCTTGCAAGACAGGAAAAGAATCATTCTTTAAGAGAGAAACTAGAGGTTGTAACAAATGATATTAAAAATGGTTCAAATCTCTTTGATTCCTTTTCCAGATTTAAAAATATTTTTGGTGGTGTTTATCTTGGACTTTTGAGAACCGGAGAGGAAGCCGGAAGACTTTATGATCTTCTTGAAAAAGCGGCTGATCTTCTTGAAGGTAAGATAGCGATGAAAAGGAAAATAGTCTCTGTTATATCCTATCCTCTTATAATTATTTTCCTTATATTAGTTCTAGTGTTTGTTATTTTTATGCAGATAGTACCAAAATTTCAAACCTTGTATGGTCAGATGGGCCTTACTCTTGATGATCTACCACTTATTACAAAGGTAGTTATTTCTGTTGCTGAGTTTGTAAGAAACAATTTCTTTATAGAACTTGGAAGCGTTGTGTTCTTTTTCGGAGCTTTATATCAGATATATTCAAGTGAAAGGGGAAAACTTTTTATTGATAGATTGCTTATCAAGATACCTTTTGTTAAGGATATCATAATAAAATATTTCATGGCGAGATTTGCTAGAAATCTTTCCGTTCTATTTGAGAGTGGATTTTCTATCATTGTTGCTTTTGAGCGAAGTGAGGCTATTGTATCGAATATGGCGGTAAAAGAACAGCTACACGAGGTTGTAAATAACCTTGAAAGAGGAAGCACAATAAGTGAGGCTTTTTATAAAGTCCCGATTGTACCGGATATCACTTGTGAGATGATCGCTATCGGAGAACAGACGGCTTCCTTTGATAAGATGCTTAATAACGTGGCAGATTTTTATGAAAAAGATCTTGATTATATGATAGAGACCTTCATGAACTGGTTGGAACCGTCGATAATAATTATATTAGGACTAATTGTTGGTATTATATTACTTGCAGTATATCTTCCTGTCTTTGCGTTGGCAGCGAAGGTCAAGATAAATGTCTAGGAGAGGGAATATGAGAAAAGATATTAAAATAATAATCATGCTTATTCTGTTTTCGGTGTTTGCACTTGCCGGAGAAGATTCAGTTAAGACTTTAACGGGAATAAATCATTTTGTATTAGATGATGTAATGTATGTCGAACTTGAGACTGATAATCTCGTCTCATATTTTTCTTCAAATAGAATAGACAATAATCTTATTATAGATATAACAGATTGTCAGCTTGGAATGCCTGATGTTCCTATCAAACCTGAAGAAAAAGAAGTTAGTCTTATTCAAACAATGCAGCTTAAAGATATTCCTCCTGTTGTGAGAGTTATCATAGTTCTAAACGGTGTTCAGGATTTCACAACTACATCTAAAGGTAACAAGGTAGTAGTTCAGATAAAGAAAGAGATATCAGAAGAGAAGATGGAAAATAAATTTGAAAAGATGATGTCTTATTCAAAGCAACATGACACAATTTCTAAAGAAAAAGAATAATCATTTTTTGTTAGTAAAAAGCAGGATGTAAATATAAAAGATAAAGATAGAGAAAATAACATTATAAAAAAATTGGATAAACCTGAAGATATTCCTGATGAAGACACTATTAACTTTAACTTTTCAGGCATGACTATAAGGGAAATATTTGAGACTGTATCAAATCTTACCGGTTTAAACATAATAGTAGATGGTGAAGTAAAGGAAAGAAAGATAAACCTTTTTATTCAGGACCTTCCTGTAAATCAGGTGTTTGAACTTGTATGTACATCTACTGGTCTTGCAAAACATAGATATAACAGCAATACATATATTGTCTCGGAAAACGATAAAGCAAAGGATATGCTTGCTTTTAAAGAACAATCAATATTCAGATTAAAAAACGCAGAAGCAAAAGAGGTTCTTAATCTTATAAAAGGAAATCAGAAATTATCCTCAAAGATCAAGATGGAAAATTATTCGGTAGACGAAAGAATAAATGCAATTTTAGCTTATGATACTCCTGAAAATCTTGAGCTTGTGGAAAAGATAATAAGTGATTTTGATAAAAAGAATGGTCAGGTGACCATCGAACTTCATCTTGTCGAGATGCAGAGAGAAGATCTTAATAATTTTGGATTGGAATTTGGACAGTATCCTATAACACCAAATACTGTAGATATCCTAAATATTCCATCAAATATAAAAGTATATTCAAGATTGGAAGCACTGGCTGAAAAGAACAAAGCTAACATTCTTTCATCTCCAAAGATCAGGATAGTACATAAGAAAAAAGCTGTATTTGAGATAACAGATGAGATACCAGTTCCTTTCTATACTTATGAAGATGCAAATAAGTATACAGTTGAGGGTACCAATACAAATCTGAGAGTGTTGGAACCTTTAAAACAATATAGAAAAGAAGAAGTTGGTATAAAATTAACGGTTGAACCATATATTCATGACAACAAGGAAGTATCGCTTGACCTTGATATTGATATATCAGATCTTTCAAAAATCGATTCGGATGGACAGTTATATACATCAACCAGGACAACTAAGACTTTTGTAAGATTAAAAGATAGAGAGACTGCTATATTAGGTGGACTAATAAAACAAGAAGAAAGTAATAAAGAAAGTAACCTGCCTGGATTTACAAAGATACCACTTCTTAGAGCACTTTTTAGAAACAGAAAAAAAGAAAGTAAGAATATGGAGATGCTAATGTTTATAACTCCTTTCTTTGTAAATAAAGATGGTGAAGCAGATAATGTGAATATCTCAACAGGTGAACATCTAAAGAAAATACCTACAATAGGAAATATGAGCGAGAATTCCGAAGTTTCAAGTGATGATTATTATAATGTTGTTGGAGAACTTAAAAAGGTATCACAGTGAGATTAAAAGATCTACTTAAAATAGAAAAGGGAATAGCTTATGCTGTTTCTTTTTTTCTTTTTATCCCATTTTCTTATAAATTTTATGAGCCTTTTGTTGATATCAAAAGAGGTCTGTCTTTTCCTCTTATTTTAATTTTGGGAATCCTGTTTTTTTTATTTAAGAAAAAGGTTCGAGTTTCCAAAAGTTATATAATACTTTCATCTTTTACTTTAATTTTGTCTTTGAGTATTATTTGGTCTGCAAATAGATCGTTAACTTTTTTTTCGATCACCAGATATATGTTTTTTCTTATTGTCTTACTTGTTTTTCAAAATTCACATTCATTAAAAAGAACTTTTTTTAAAGGGGTTTTTATTTCAGCATGTTTATTAGGAGTATATGTTTTTTTTCAAGCTTTTAAGATAGATCCCTTTCATCTTGGGGCAAGAGTAGCTACAATAGGAAATTCCAATTATCTTGGTGTAATACTTCTTTTTTTTACGAGTTTTTTCTTTTATGAGTTTGTTAATACGAAAAAAAAGTTCGATTTAATTCTTTTCATTTTTTTTTCAATCGCTTTAGTCTTTGGAGCGAGAATGAGAAGTGCAGTTTTAGCCTTTTTTGCTGGACTTACAATATTCTCGTTTTATAGAAAGAACAAAATATTTATAAGCGTTATGATAATTGTTATGGTAATTGGTGTTGTAATTATTTCTGGTGAATTAATGAAAGGTAAAGCGTCGTTTTGGATCAGATACTATATTGGGAGAGATTCTATTAAAGGAGTTTTATCTTCTTTTAAGACGGCAGTATTTGGATTTGGAGAAAACTCTTATCTTGATTCTTTCAACAAATTTAGAAGTGTGGATGCGTTTAGAGTTGGTGGAAAAAATATATATTCAATTACTTCTCATAATATATTTATCGATGTTTTTTTTGAGTTGGGTTTAGTTGGGTTAGCAGTTTTTGTCTATTACTTGATTTTTCTTTTCAATTCATCTGAAAAAAAACAAAGATTGATTCTTTTGACTTTTTTGATAGTTTCTTCGTTTCTTAATCCTTTAAAACATATTTCGACATCTATTTTATTTTTTATTCCTTTAATTATGTTGAAAAGAGGAAGAAAGGTTGAGGTATCGAAAAATATATTTATATTCATAATAATATTATTAGCAATTGCATCTCTTTTTATGGAATGCACAAGATTAAAAAATAGTTTTTATGCTATGAAATATTTTCAAAACAAACAGACTACCGGTGAACTTACTGAATATGATAGCGGGTTGTATTTATTTGAAAAAGCTAATTATTTTAGAAGAAAAAAAGATTATAAAAAAGCTGAAGTTTCATATTTAAAATGTTTGAAAAAGCTTCCTGAATTTGTGCCAGCTCTTTTAAATACTGGTCAATTATATTATAATATGAAAAAGGATGGGAAAGCATTAAAATATTATGAAAAGGTTATCGGTATAAATCCTGAGCATCCAGATGCGTGGTTTTTTAAAGGTGCGATAAAATACAACAACATGCAATATAAAGAAAGCGTTAGAAGTTTAGAGAAGGCTTATCTTTTAAGCGGAAAAAAAGATAAGCAGGCACTTGAATTGTTATTAAAGATTAAGAGACGAACTGACGATATACTTGACAAATAAGTGTCTTTTATGATAAGTTATTATTAAGCTTTAAAAGTTTTTAAGATTATCAGTAGGGATAGTCTTACAAAAAAAACAAAATAGACAGGAGGTCTAAATGACTAAGAAAGGTTTTTCACTAGTCGAACTAGTCATCGCTCTTGGTATCGTGATCATCATGACAGGAGCAGCAGCACTTTATCTTGGAGACATTTTCTTCAAATCACAGGTAGCTAAATCACTTGGAGACATGGAAACACTTGCAAACGCACTACTTCTTCATGATACTGAAAATGGTGCAAGCAGATTTGAAACTGCTCTTCCAGGACAGGAATCAAACTACATAGCTTATCAGGATAAGGATAAACTAACTAATCTTCTTGGTAACTATCTTGCAGTTCTTCCAAACGATCCTTGGGGAAATGTTTATGTTGTTAATGCTTATGCTGGTTGGATAAGAACTTACAACTCAGACTATAAGATTAATGGTACTTCTAAGTATGAAAAAGATATTTCAACTTACTATCTTCCAGAAGATCTAGTAGTTGCTAAAGTTAGAGTTGAGGATAATGACCTTTCTCTAGCTGTTGATACTGGTGATACAGTTTATATCTATTTCACTAAATCAGTTAGATGTAATGTTCAGGATGCTAACCTTGTTGTAGCAACTGGTAGCTCTGCAGCAGCTCTTAAGAGAACAACTGCTGGTGGTGGTGTCGATGGTGCTGATGCAACTGGTTGGTTTGAAGCTCAGGATTGGCATGGTGTTCAGCCAGATGGAACCGATACTGATCTTAACAGAGGTGGTGCAGCATCTGTAGCTGATCTTAGATATACAAGACCAACAGATACACCTTTCACTTACACTGACTTCTCAAGAAGACTTGTTCTTGAACAGGCTGCTGGACTTGGTGCTGATGGCGAATATGAAACAGGTTGGAAAATTGGTAACAAAGTTTATATTCCAAATGCAAAACAAGATGCATATTGTATCTGGGAATCAACTCAGGGTTATCTAAACTATAAGACTTCTGGTGAAAAAGATAAAATATATCTTAAGACCCAGACTGCTGAAACTGCAGCTAGAACAGTACTTTTCAAAACTATTGTAGACTAATAGTTTAAGTTTAATTAACTAAAAAACAGGCGATCTTCGGATCGCCTTTTTTTATTTATAATCAAAATGTAATAATCTAAAAACTAATTGCTTGTCTAATACAATTATCTAAATTCAAAATTCCTTGAAGTAGCTCTGCTAGTCCTTCGTCATTTTTCATTGACCTACTTGCATAATACTTCGCAATTAAATTTTTATCTCATCACATTTTCATTATACTTGACTAGTATTGTTTAGATAGGTAATATTTACTAAATTAAGAAAAGGATTCTATTGTGGAAAAAAAAGATTTGACAGTAATTATCCCGGTTTATAATGAAGAGGAATCACTTCCAATATTTTTGGAAAATATTTCTAAGTTTAAAGAAGAATATAATATTCTTTTCGTAGATGATGCTTCAAAAGATAAAAGTAAACATATGATAGAAGAAGCCGGTTTTAATGTTCTTTCACATCCTTATAACAAAGGTTATGGAGCAGCTTTAAAGACCGGTATTCGAAATTCAGAAACGGAATTTATTATTATCATGGATTCTGATATGCAGCATGACCCTGATTATATTATTGAATTTATAAATAATTATAAGTGGTATGATATTGTTATTGGTGAAATAACAAAATCATCATATTTTCCGTTTTTTAGAAGACCTGGAAAGTTTTTTTTGAACGTGCTTGCAAGTTACTCGGCTGGATTTAAGATAAAGGATATCAACAGCGGTTTTAGGATGTTTAAAAAGGAGGATACTCTCAGGTATCTTGAAATACTACCTAATGGATTTTCCTTCACAACCACTCAGACTCTTTTATATATTAAAGGCGGATATTCTCTAAAATATATTCCTTTAAAAGCTTTTAAAAGAAAAGGGAGTTCAACCGTTAAAGTCAGAGATGGTATTAACACAACTTTTCTTATATTAAAGACGTTAGTTCTATACAGTCCAATGAAGTTCTTTCTCCCAGTGTCTATTTTTTTATTTCTAATCGGTAGCGGAGAACTTGTATGGGAATATAATCTATTTAATAAATTTCAGTTTTCCACTTCTGCATTACTTCTTTATCTATCCTCTCTTCTCGTATTTATGTCGGGTATGATTTCAGAACAGATATCCCAGTTAAAAAGGATTGGAAACAATTGAAAAGATTTTCTTTTATTTTTAGAATAATCGGTGTAATACTTTTTATATATTTTCTGAAAACTGTTGATTTCAAGAATATCTTATCCGCATTAAAAAATATAGATAAAAAACTATTTGGCTTAACAATATTTATTTCTTTCTCTTCAATAATCTTTCGTGTCTTAAGGATGCGTTTTTTTATTTCGAGAGTTAACCCGAAAAATTTAGTCTATTATATGCATGAACTTTATCTTATATATTTTACCGGATTGTTCTTTGGTTCTGTAACTCCTTCAAAAGTGGGGGAACTCGTTAAAGTAAGATATATAAAAAAACTTGGGACTAAAGAATCGATGTATGTGATCTTAGCTGATAGAATATGGGATGCTTTTTATATTTTTGGGTTTGCATATCTGGGACTTTTTTTTCTGGGAGTCAAAAAACTTTTCTATTCTATGTCTGTTGTGGGATTAATTTTTTTAATAATCGCGTTTGTTTTATTTAAGACTCGGGGGATTGAGTTTATTAAAAAGAAAACACCGGAATTTATAAAAAGATTTATTTCTCCTGAACTGTTCAAGCATGATCTGAAAAGCTTAATCTTTATTAATCTTATGACGATTCTCTGTTTTGGTATATATTTCCTTTGGTATCTTCTTCTAATAAGAATAGCAGGAATAAGTGACGTGCCTGCAATCAAGATATTCTGGATACAGAGTATTATAGTCTTTGTGAATGTAATGCCTATATCAATAATGGGTATGGGAACAAGAGAAGCTATAGCATTTCATTTTTTAAAGGTTTATGGTTATAATATGGAAGATATTATGTTTTTTGGTGTTATAGTATTGTTCTTTTATGTATTAAATATTGTTTTTGGATTTATTAGCTGGAATCTAATAGAACATCTTATAAAGAGGAGACCTGAGACTTATGAATAAAAAGAAATTAATTACAATAATATTACTTTCATTGGTTTTATTTTTAATATCCTGTAAACCTTACTTTTCAATGAACGATAAGGAAAAAATAGCTTATACTATTAAAAAATACGCGAAGTCATTAGAGGCTGGTGACTATGAACAGGCATTTTCGATTCTCACTTTTGCACATCAACCACAGGGAAAAAACTTTGATCTTTTCAAGATGGCTCAGGAGATGATGGCAAAACAGTATACTGATATAAGATATGAGGTCAATGATATAAAGATAAGTGGAAATTTCGCTCAGGCACAGGTGGATATAATTTTAGTAGCAGAGCAGCCTGTTCCCCGTAAGATGAAGATCGTAAGTCAGTTCTTTTTTGTAAGACCTGATGAAAAAGAGGCTTGGCTTATGGTCCCTGGAAACCAGCAGTCAAGAAAGATTTTCTATGATCTGTTCAAGGAAAAGATAAAAGATAGTCTTGAATATAAAG
>PKTG01000135.1 GCA_002869225.1 Candidatus Muiribacterium halophilum
ATAGCAGTAAATGGTATGCTTGATGTAATAGAAAATACCCAAGCTGTCAAAAATGCAGTTGATCTTTTACCAGCATCAATTAAGACAACAACTCTTGGCGAATTAATGAAACCTATCGCAGCAAATATCAAAGAAGCATTATCTACTCAAAAACTAACTGAGATGAACAATGTTGTAAGTGGAATTACAGGAGCACCGACTGTTAATATGGACACTATAGTCAAGACAGCTGTATCTGTTAATAACGAAGTTGTAAATTCAATAAAAACAGCAGTTTCAGGTGAAACAGATCCAACAACTATGGCAACAACAATGACTAGTACGGTCAGTAATCTTCAGGCAACAATTGCAACAAATACAAAGAGGATTGCGATGTCCAACTATATTGCGGATAATTACACTGCGCTATCAGCAGATAGCACGCTAAAAAATAATGTCATAACTGCAGCGAATACTGCTGTTGGTGAAGATCTGACAACCTATTTTGATGCAATAACAGATGATAGTGTTATATCTGAGAATACATATACTTTGACTTTGAATACTAATGATAATTCTATGGGAACAGTTCAGGGCGGCGGAGTTTACTCAGCAGGTCAGACTGTAGAGATATCAGCAACTGCTGCAACAAATCATGGTTTTATTAAATGGATTAAAGGAACTGAAGAAGTGTCAACAACAGCAACTTATTCCTTCCTAATGCCAAATGAAAATACAACTCTAACTGCACAGTTTGAACAAAGTATAGCTACTGACTTAACTTTAACTGCTATAACTTCAAACGTCTGGAGAGGTTCAATATCATTGCCAACAAATGGTACTGCAACTTTAGATGAAGGTGACACAATTGAGGTTCGAACAACGTTAGCAACAGTTGGGTATAAATTTGATAATTGGTCTACAACCGGAAATGGAACTTTTGCGGATGCAACTTCTATTGATACGGTTTTTACAATGGGTTCAACAGATGAAACAATTACAGCTAACTGGGGAATAGATACATCTATAACCAAAGATGTTGTAGTATCAATCGGAGCTGGTGATGAAGCAAAGGGAAATGTTTCTGGTTCTGGAACTTATCATCTTGGTGATACAGTAGAGATAAGAGCAACTCCAAATTCAGGATATAGATTTGATAAATGGACATCATCTATGTCAGGTTATGTAGATGATGTAAATTCACCTTCTATTGATTTTACATTAATACCAATGGATTATTATGATATATTAGCCTGGTTTGTAGTTGATACTGGAGAAACGTTCTCACTTACTTTGACAAAGAACGATGATACTTTTGGAACGGTATCAGGAGCTGGCAATTATTATGTTGGACAATCGGTGTCGATAACAGCAACTCCTGCAACAGGTTATGAGTTTGTAAACTGGAAATATGGAGATGTAGTAGTTAGCACAAACTCTACATATACATACACAATGCCTGCTGCGGCAAGAACACTCACTGCCAACTTCCAGATAAAAAGTTATTCACTATCATATTCAGCAGGGGCAAATGGTAGCATTACAGGTACAGCAAGTCAGACAGTTGATCATGGTAGCGATGGAAGTGCTGTAACAGCACTACCAGATACAGGTTATAGATTTGACAAATGGTCTGATAACAGTACAGATAATCCAAGAACAGATACAAGTGTTTCTGGTGATATTACCGTAACTGCTCAGTTTGTTCCAGATTTTGCAGGTGGAAGTGGAACATCAGGCGATCCTTATCTTGTTGCTACTGCTAAACAATTAAATAATGTTAGAAACTTCATTGATAGTTATTTTAAACAGACAGCTAATATAGATCTTACTCACGGAACATTAAGTGGTGAATCCTGGTATGATTCAACTAATGGATGGCTTCCGATAGGTGATGATTCAGGTATGGATTCAGGTTTTTCGGGTACATATAACGGAGATGGATATACTATTTCAAACCTTTACATAGATCGTGTAACAACCGATTATAATGGTCTTTTTGGATTTGTAGATCAGGGTCAAATAAATTATGTAGGAGTTGTTAACGCTGATATAACCGGAAATCAATATAATGGAGTTCTAGCAGGCTACGCAATTAACGCAACAATATATGAAAGTTTTGTTTCAGGTAGTGTTGTTGGTAATTCATTTAATACTAGTGGATTCATTGGCCTTGCAAATAATGGTAATACAATAGATGATTGCTACTCTGTAGCTGATGTAGAAGGATATAACAACCCATGTGGTTTTGCTGCAATCGGTTCTGGTACTATAACTAATTGTTATGCTGCAGGTAGCGTTAGTGCAATTGCAGGTTCAGGTTCTCCTGACCCGCAGGGATTTACTGGAACGACAATGGGAGCTACAATAAGTGATTGTTTCTGGGATGTGAATACATCTGGAGAATCTGATTCAGGTGATGGAACTGGACTTGATTCAGTTTTAATGAAAAGACTTGCTTCTTTCACAAACTGGGATTTTTCTTTCTCATGGTCAATAGACGAAGATTCTACTTATCCTTATTTAGTTATTCAAAATGGAAGTAATAAACCTGATGCACCAGCAAACTTTGCAGGTGGTGATGGTAGTCTTGGTGCTCCTTATCAGGTAGCAACTGCAAAACATCTTCATAATGTTAGATATTATCTGGATAAATATTTTGTTCAGACAGCAGATATTGATCTAACACATGCAACCTTATCTAATGAAGGTTGGTACGATTCTACTTTAGGCTGGACTCCAATAGGTTATGTTGATTGGAATGCCACAAGTGGATATTTTAGTGGATATTATAACGGAGATGGATATACAATCTCTAATCTTTATATTAATGGTGTTCAGGATATTTCTGAACCGTATATTGGATTATTTGGTCTTGTAAGAAACGCTGTTGGTATCGATAACATAGGGGTAATAAACGCTGATGTAACAGGATATTATGACTCCGGAATACTTATAGGTTATGTTGATAATAGTATTGTTAGTAATTGTTTTACAACTGGAACAATAACTGGATATCAGTTAATTGGAGGTTTATTAGGTGAATTATCTAATTCGTCAGTACTTAATAACTCATATTCAATAGCTGATGTGAGTTCATCTGATGGATATGCCGGTGGTGTCTCTGGAGGTGCTAGTAGTTCTACATTTAATAACTGTTATGCTGCCGGAAGTATATCTGGAACTAATTCAAAAGGATTTGCATATTCAGGAATGAATTCATACACAGCAAATGATTGTTTCTGGGATAAAGTTGCAACTGGTCAGGCAACATCAGGAGACATTGATGGAGATGCTGATGATCCGATTGGTCTTGATTCAGCACCAATGATGAGAGAAGCTTCTTTTACTAACTGGGATTTCACTTCAAAATGGACAATAGATGAAGATTCTACTTATCCTTATCTTGTTTATCAGTTAGGTACAAATAAACCAACTGGTCCAACTCTATTTTCTGGTGGTGATGGAACATCTGGAACACCTTATCAGGTAGCAAATGCCTATGATCTACATAATGTAAGATACTTCTTGGATAAATATTTTGTGCAGACTTCTGCAATCGACCTTACACATGCAACCTTGTCAAATGAGAGTTGGTATGATTCAACTAACGGTTGGCTTCCGATTGGTGATCTTACCAATAAATTTGCTGGATCATACGATGGTGCAAATTATACTGTTTCAAATCTTTTCATAGATAGAAGTTCAACAGATTATGTTGGACTTTTTGGATGGATTGACACATGCCCGGGTATATCAAATCTTGGTGTTTTAAGTGTGGATATAACTGGAAATAATAGCGTTGGAGCTTTAGTAGGATATTCGAATGCTGTAACTGGAATAACTAAGTGTTATTCTTCGGGTTCTATTACTGGTAACAACTATGGTGGTGGACTAATTGGTTATATAGCAGATAGTGTTCCTGTTAGCAATTGTTATTCTACTGCATCCGTAACAACTCCAAATAGAGTAGGAGGACTTGCAGGCCATGCTGATATGTCAACTCTTACAAATTGTTATGCAACTGGTGCTTTATCAGCAAGTCCAGGGAATGCGTTTGGAATAGCCGGAACAATGATGGGACTTACAACAACAAATTGTTTTTATGATTCTGATACAACAGGAGCAACTAATACTGGTGGTACAGAAACGGGCGCTACAACAGCTAATATGATACAGCAGGCTACCTTTACCGGTTGGGATTTTGGATCTACATGGACAACTAATGGCGATACAACTTATCCGCAGTTCCAATAGAGCGGTGAGCAGACTCTATTGAGTCTTAGTGAGCAAACACATATGTGTTTTTGTGAATAGTGAGTGGAAAAAACTTACAAGACCAAAGGTCGCTTACTAACAAAGTGCTTACTAGAACTAAACAGTTTGCTTACATAATAAAAAGGGCTTGGGAGAAATCCGGGCCCTTTTTTGTTATAATGGTAAAAGGTAGAGGGTTCATTTATGAATAAATATATTAGAATAGTTGTCTATACATCTCTTATTGTTATAATCGCATTGACATATCTATCAATAAAAAGAGATTTTTACTATGATATTAAATTTGAAAGGTATGATATAAAAGAGATTGCAAACATAAAAATGCCGGAAATTGATAAGGAAAAGCATTCTGATACAGATGAAGTATATCTTGGAATGGGATGTTTCTGGGGACCAGATGCAAAGTTTGGTTCTATGGATGGAGTTATCTATACAGAAGTTGGTTACGCAGGTGGTACTAAAAAAGACCCTACATACTTTTCTCTTGGAGACCATACAGAGATAATCAAAGTAGTCTTTGATAAGACAAAGCAAAGTTATAAGAATATGATAGAGTTGTTCTTTCAGCTTCATGATTCAACAATCAAATCAAAAACACAGTATAGATCAGTTATCTTATATAAAACTGAAAAACAAAGATCGATCGCAGAATCTATTTTAAAAAAGAAAAAAGAAATAGATAAAAATATCAAGACTAAGATAGAACCTTTGAATAGATTTTATAGAGCAGAGAACTATCATCAGAAGTACTATCTTTCTCTTGAATCAAATCTTTTCAGAGCATATAGAGCCATATACCCTGATATCGATGATTACATTAGCTCAACAGCAGTATCAAGGATAAACGGTATCGTAAAAGGTTATGGTAAAAATATTACAGATTCATATTTAACAAAACTTGGTTTAAATAAAAAAGGTAAGGAAATAGTACTTACTTACTATGAAAAGAGAAAAGGTAGTTCGGATGAATGTGGAATATTAACGGAGGAAGATATGACCAAAGAAAATGATCTTAAAAAAAGACTTACAAAGATGCAGTATGAAGTTACGCAAAATAATGCAACAGAACCACCGTTTCGCAACGAATATTGGGATAATAAAGAAAAAGGTATATATGTAGATATTGTATCCGGAGAAGTTCTATTTTCATCTGAGGATAAATTTGATTCAGGTTGCGGTTGGCCATCTTTTACCAAACCTGTAAAAGAAGAAGAGATTGTTGAGAAAAAGGATAATTCACATGGGATGACAAGAACAGAAGTTAGAAGTAAAGACTCGGATTCTCATCTTGGACATGTATTTAACGATGGACCAGGTGAAAATGGTCTAAGATATTGTATTAATTCAGCTTCTTTAAGATTTATTCCTTATGAAAAAATGGAAGAAGAAGGATATGGGGAGTATAAAAGAATATTTAAATAAAAACTGGATTTTGGGATGAAGTTGGATTTGGGTGTTAGGGGTTAGCGTAGGACTCGAGATAATTTTGTTGAAAAATCTCAATTGTTTCAATAAACTGTAGTCAAAAATGAAATCATACGATGGATGGTGAAGAAGATGAAGAAAAGAATAGAGACAAATGTAAGATCTGAGATAGGAAAACTCAACGCGGTCATATTGCATACACCTGGAAAAGAAGTTGAAAATATGACTCCTTCAAATACAGAAAGAGCTTTATACAGTGATGTACTTAATCTTAAAGTAGCTTCAAAAGAGCATAGTGAATTTAAAGAAGTCTTAGATAAGGTTGCAAAGACTTATGAAGTTAGAGAGCTTCTTGAAGATATTTTAACAAATGAAAAAGTAAAAGAAGAACTTGTTAGAGATATCGTAAAAAACGAAGATATACCTGAGATTCTTGAAACTCTATTGAGGATGGAACCGGCAGAACTTTCCAGACAACTTATAGAAGGTGTTGTAATGGAAAAAAATACACTTACAAAATACTTGAGTCAGGAAAGATATTCTTTGAGACCTCTTCATAACTTCTTTTTCACAAGAGATGCTTCAATTGCTATCAACGACAAGATCTTAATAGGAAAGATGGCTGGTAGAGTTAGAGAAAGAGAAGCTCTTATAATGGAAGCTATATTTAAATATCATAGCGATTTTTCAACAAGAGTTGTAAATCCGGTTAAGGACAGACCCGCAGATAATAAGATTCAGATAGAAGGTGGAGATATACTTATTGCAAGGGAAGATATACTTCTTATTGGTACTGGTGCAAGAACTACTTCTCAGGGAATTGATTATATTATAGATCAGCTAAGGAATAAAAATGAAAAAAGACATATAATAGTGCAGGAACTTCCATTTTCTCCTGAATCTTTTATTCACCTTGATATGGTTTTTACTATAATAGATAATGATAAATGTGTCGTTTATGAACCTCTTATTACAACTCCAAATAGATTCGATACTGTTCATATAACTATTGATAATGGAAAAGTAAAAAATATTCAAAAGAAAGATCATATAACTGATGTTTTAAAAGAACTTGGAATGGATCTTAAGCCAATCCCGTGTGGTGGGTCTAAAGATCAATGGTTTCAGGAACGTGAACAGTGGCATAGTGGTGCAAACTTCTTTGCAGTAGGACCAGGGAAGATAATCGGATATGGAAGAAATACCCGTACTCTTGAAGCGCTAAATAAGAATGGTCTTGAAGTGATTAAAGCGAAAGATATAATCAAAGGGAAAAAAGATTTGAAGGATTATGAAAAATACATTGTTGCTATTGAAGGTTCTGAGCTTGCTCGAGGTGGTGGTGGAGCAAGGTGTATGACAATGCCAATCAGTAGAGAAACAGTGAAATAGTGAATAGTGAATGGAATAACGTCAAGCGTAAAGCGTGAAGCGTGATGGGTGATGTGAACTAAGGCAGAAAAACTTTAAATCGTGGGGTTTGGCAATTGGTGATCCAGCTTTATCCAAAATCCCAGTTATTATATCCACCCCTAAATCCTAATTCCTGATTCTTAATAAAGGTCATTGGTTCTCAAAAAAAGATTTGACACGGAATAAGAATTTTAATATTATGTAATGCTTCATACCTCGTATAAGAGAATAACACAATAAGGGAGGAGAGTATG